>JBILEW010000028.1:0-40019 GCA_044351885.1 Bdellovibrionota bacterium | reverse complement strand
CCTATGAGTCTATAACCAGATACTATGGAAGGTACTCGTGTAGGCGACGGGGTGAACGCGCTAAAATCGCTCCTCCTGCCGAGGAACAAGAGAGCGACTATCGTCGTGACTTCGGTGAGCTCGCCGAAGTCAGTCGAGTCGAGTTCCGTCAGAGTAGTTGGGCCGCCTGCATAAAGCGCATATATGAGATCGACCCCCTGGAATGCCCCAAATGTAAAGCTCAGATGCGTATCATCCACCTCCGCACGAGGCTACGGCGGACAGGTCGCCTTCATTCAAGACGCGCATTCAATCAAGGACATCATGAAGGCTCAAGGAATACCTGACTTCCAAGCTCCTCCTCCTATCCCTAAGTTCATCGACACCGCAAAGGCTATAGATGAACCTCCTTCGTACGACTCATTCGAGCCGTCGCCTGATGACTTCTAGACCCGCTTTCTCGGTGACGGGATGCCAGGGGTGTATGTAAAGTGCCGTTTTTGACAACTTAGCTCACCCTTCCAAACTCTGCGTGACCCCTTGAAACCCTGACGCGGAGCTGGAGACTAACAATCTCGACCCTCGCATAATCGCTTTCCGGAGGTTTCTGGTCGCCGTGATTAGAGCAACTACCGCGGATCAACTATCAAAAAGTGAATTGATCTTACTATCCTTGTCAGGCAGCCGGTTCCATGGGACAGAGCATAGGAACAAAGAGGACCGTGAGGTAGAAAGAGGGTGAAGAACCTTGGGATTCCGCGACTATTTGTTGCGCTTTCAGCAATCAACTGGCGTCAGAGGCAGCCGCTTGAATTGGAATGCTCTGGCGTCCTTCCCAGAGTATGTGCGCACCACGTGTCCGTTGCCGCGCAGGACGTATTTGTACGTCAGTAACCCCTCCATCCCAACCGGTCCACGCGCATGGAGTTTCCCTGTTCCGATCCCGATCTCGGCACCAAGCCCGTAGCGGTATCCATCGGCAAATCGAGTCGAACAGTTTGCAAAGACGCTCGCTGAGTCGACAGCTTCGAGGAACAATTCACACACCGATCTCTCCTCGGCGAGAATCCCATCGGTGTGGTGCGAGCCGTAACGGTTGATGTGCGCGATAGCTGCATCAATTGAGGGAATGACTTTGAGAGCGATAACGAGAGAGCCGTACTCCGTTCCCCACTGATCGTCGGGAACTCTATCGACTACCCCTAAGATCTCCGCACACCGAGAGCATCCGCGAACATACACGCCGACCTGCTGGAGAGCCGCCGCGAGGGGCGGTACGAACATCGCGGCTATCACTTCGTCTACCAAAACAGTCTCGACAGCATTGCACGCCGCAGGGTACTGAGTCTTGGCGTCGAGGATGACCTCGAGAGATCGCTCGAGGTCAGCCGAGGGATGTACATACAGATGACACACCCCAGAGGCATGACCTAGTACCGGTATGCGAGAGTTCTGCTGAATGAAGCGAACGAAATCGTTTGAGCCGCGCGGTATGACGAGATCGATCAGATCGTCGAACTGCAAAAGCTCGTTGACCGCTTCCCGTCCCTCGATGAGTGTAAACCACTCTGCTGGGAGATCTTCGCCGACGAAAGCCTCGCGCGCGATGCGCAACATGGCGCGGTTCGAGTGAGTAGCTTCGCGCCCACCCTTGAGTACGACACCGTTACCCGAGCGTAACGCAAGACCGAGTACTTGAAAAAATACGTCTGGGCGTGATTCAAAGATGACCGCCACGACCCCAAGGGGAACAGAAACCTTTTCGAGTAGCAATCCATCGTCCAGTTGGGTGAGAGAGAGAACGGCCCCGAGCGGATCTGCTAGTTGCGCCAATTCGCGGATCCCCGCGACCACAACTCCGATCTTCTCCGCCGAGAGATCGAGTCGTTGCGCGAGAGCTGGTTCGAGCGAGGCGATGTGCTCCTGACAGTCGCGCGCATTTTCGGCAAGGAGTAGGGGAGTGTTTGCCTCGATTGCATTCGCTAGTACCGTCAACATCCGAGAGCGAACTGCGGCTCCTGACGTTCGAAGTCGATGCGCGCCTGCTTTGAGTGTCTGTAGCTCGTCACGCAACATCGTGAACCTCTCTGAATACGACCAGATTATCCCGATGGATAACCTCGTCCTTCTCGTCTGGCGACAGCAATCCCTTGGCGTCCTGCGTGCGTTTGCCCGCAATCGCGCGGAGTGACGAAGCCTTTTGGCTACTGATGCCGCGCCCAACCTCTTCGCCGTTGATGTCGATGATGCTGATGATATCTCCGACCGTAAAATCTCCCTCTACCTTGACCACACCGACAGGCAAGAGGCTGCTCTGACCGCGCTCGAGCGCTTCGCGCGCTTTAGCGTCGATCGTCACGATTCCGGCGAATCCAGACGAAAGTCCGAACCAACGCTCGCGTCCACTCAACAGCGATGGTGACGCTGATGCATCAAGCTCTATCGTCGTGCCATACGAACCGGAGAGCGCAGAGGTGACCGGACTCGTTCGTGCGGCGGAGGTGATGATCGTCTTTACCCCGCACAGCCCAGCTATCTTTGCCGCCTCGATCTTGGAGGCCATGCCGCCACGCCCCAAGGCCGATGTGCCGGAGCACGAGATTGAGGAGAGCTCTTCGAGCGATTCGATGCGTGAGATTAGCCGAGCCTCGGGGTTGTCGACCGGATTGTCGGAATATACCCCATCGACGTTAGTCAGGATCACCAAGACCTGTGCCGAGAGCTTGCCCGCGACGAGCGCCGACAATTTGTCGTTGTCATCGAAGCTCCGCTGTCCCGTCGATTCACCGGAGTGCCCACGATCTTGGATCCCTGCCACCGAGACAACGTCGTTCTCGTTGAAGATCGGAAGGACTCCGAGTGAGAGGAGTTGCTCGCACGAGCTGCGCAGATTGAGGTAGGCGATGCGATTGGTGAAGTCCTGCGAGGTCACGAGCACCTGTGCGACCGATACCCCGAGCGTGGTGCACAGTTGATCATAGAGCGCCATCAACCGCGATTGTCCGACCGCCGCGCACGCTTGCTTGAGCGGGAGGTCGAGAGCCCCCTTGATGTCGAGGGTGTGACGGCCCATTCCCACAGCGCCCGAGGAGACTAAGATAACCTCATGCCCTGCACGCTTGAGTGAGGCGATGTCGTTTATGATCGCGCTCAAGCGTTCGAGCGCAGGCAGACCGGTAGATTGATCCACTACGACTTGCGTACCAAGTTTGACGACGATTCGAGATGGTAGAGACATGAACTCTTATTTCTGGCAAAGCCGCCGCGGTTTGTCCACATGGAAGCGAGATATAGGAGATGTGCCCCTAGGGAAGCGAGGCAAAGCCTACCTGTGGTCTCACTTTTGAACATGCCACGTGAACGTGCTCGTGCTCGTAAACGTGCACGTGCCCGAACATCTTGATGTTTTTGTGCCGGGTACGTTTACGTTCAGGTGCACGAGCACGTTCACGTGGTAGAGTGACAGGTTTTGCCTCGCTTCCCTAGCTCCAAATTAATCAGCGACTGATTCGAGCTCGACGGGTAGTCGAAAGGAACGCCTTTGTCGCAACGTTCCGTACAGTACGTCGAGTGACTCGGCCGTCACGATGCGGTGGTTCCACTCTGTGTCGAGCGCCGAGGGGCCCCCGTCTGTGAACCAACCCTTCACGAGCACAGAGGTTCCGGTCGTGAGACGGTCGCGCACCCGTTCAAAGTGCGACTCAGTCAGCATGACCTGGGAGTCGTAACCTCATGAAGGTAGCTCGGCGCAAAAAGCAGGTTCGCCTAACCGTGTGTCTACCACCACAGCGCTCGAAAGCTCTCCTCCCATGGAATCAGATAGCCCCGCCGCGCAACTTTAAGGGGATAAGGGCGATACTGTTGGGATGGAAGGAAGGGGCCGAAAGCGAGTGCCTATGCACCTACGATGGTAGGGCTACCAAACCGGGGAAGGGAGGTTTAATCTCCAAGCACCTTTGCCTCGGCCGCGAAGCGTGGTATCCGATGCTTTCAAGGGCATAAAGCGACCTTTCCTGGTAGTTTTATGCGAAGTCCACGTGCCACCACGGCTTTCTTTGTGCGGGTTACTCGATGTTATCGGAACTAACGATCAGCAACTTTGCCATCATCGAGCGGCAATCGCTCTCGTTTCATCAGGCCTTCAACGTCATAAGTGGTGAAACCGGGGCGGGGAAGTCGATAATCCTGAACGCTCTCGAGTTCATCCTCGGCGGTAAGGCTAGCCCCACCGTAATCCGCACCGGCGCCGAGCAGATGGAGGTCCAAGCCCTCTTCGACTTAAGCGATGTGCCTGCCGAGATTAGAGCTGAGTTACCAGATATCGTTGGCGAAGACGACGAGTTGGTCGTTTCCCGAACCCTTCCCCGTGAAGGGCGCGGTAAGGTTCTGATCAATGGACGTCTCGGGACCGTGTCGCTGCTGGAAGAGATAGTCCGAAAGCTCGTCAATATATGTAGTCAGCACCACCACACACGGCTGCTCGATCCTCGCTTCCACGTAGAGCTGCTCGATGGGTTCTGCGGCTGTAGCGCACAGGTCGAACAGATGCGCGGCGTCTACAAGAGTTGGAACGAGAAACGCGGCGAGCTCGAGGAGCTCCGCGAGGCGCACAGCAAGGGAGCCGCGCGCCGCGAAGAGCTGGAGCAGGTATTGGCAGAGCTCGGCGAGCTTGAGAATCTCAAACCCGGACGACGAACGGAGCTGGAAAACGAGATTAAACGCATCAGCAACTTCGAAAGGTTGATGAAAGCGGGACAACGCGCACTCGACGTTTTGGCGGCAGAAGAGGGGGTCACTAGTAGCCTCAAGGAGGTTGGCTCTGCTCTGCAGGAGATCGAACGTTTGGACCCGTCAGCGGCGACCTTAGTGGAGGAGTTCGAAGCAGCTCGCGAGGCCCTCGCGGAGAGTGAGCTAGCGCTCGATCGTTACGTGGCTGGCCTCGACTTCGATGCCGAGGTCCTCGAGTCGCTGCGCACCGAGCTCTCTGAGCTAGCTCGTTTAGAGCGCAAGTACAGGGTGGACGACGCTGGGTTGTGTGAGTTGAAGGCGAGAGCCGAGCGAGAGCTCTCCGCTCTTAACGGTGGCCCCGGCTTTCGTGAATTGGAGCAGGAGGTTGAATCTCTACACGCTCAGGTCTTAGCGGTTGGACAAGCGTTACGCACCATCCGCAAAAAGGGCGCTAAAGAGCTGTGTGGGGCAGTGGCCTCCGACTTGAAAGAGCTCAATATGCGGGATGCCTCCCTTGAGGTGCGCTTCTCCGAGGCTGACCCAACGGCTTCGGGTCTCGATCGGATAGAATTTTTGATGGCAACCAATAAAGGGGAGCCGCACGCCGCGTTGCACAAGATCGCCTCGGGAGGAGAGCTCTCGCGCGTCATGTTGGTGTTGAAGAAGATCCTGCGTGAGCGTTCAGGGGTGAACGTGCTCATTTTCGATGAAGTGGACACCGGGATTTCGGGTGGTGTAGCCCGCTCCGTGGGCAAGATGCTCAAGGAGATCTCGGGCCAATCGCAGGTGATCTGTATCACCCACCTTCCCCAGGTAGCCTCCCTCTCGGACCGGCACTTTTTGGTCAACAAAGAGGTCGGGGAGCGGGCAATTACCGTAGTTAAGCAGTTAAGCGACGAAGAAAAAGTCGACGAAATTGCAAGGATGTTAGCGGGTTACACGATTACTGATGCTTCTCGGGCGTCAGCACGTGAGTTGATAGCATCTAAGTAAAAGAGTAGTGATCTAGCCCTTTCTGAAATGGCGTTTGCCCTTTGGTTGACGCTCTTCATGGGATGGCGTAGCGTCTTTGCCTACGATTTGGCGCCCGAAGAGCAGTTTACAGTGCCAGCGGACAGCCCGTACCCCACACGATGTAAGGGAGGGTACGCAGCACCAGACGCAACGTAGTGTGCAGTGCAGTGGTACTAAGTAATGGTCGTACAGTAGGATACGACCGAGTTGTCGCTTTCGGTATAAGAAGCGACAGAGGTTGGAACATGCAGAGTTTCTCTCAACCAAATAGCCTCGCTCAGTTTGGGGGCAAGTCGGTGCGACGGAAGAAGAGGTCCATCCGCATCCCGATGCGCTGGCTGGCGATCGTCGCTATCGGATTCGGTATAGCGGCAGGTGTCTCTGTCTGTCTTGCCGGAAACTTTGCGCACGTCCTCGTACGTCAAGCGCGCGACGCATATCTGGTACACCGACTCACAGCGGAGCGTGATGCCTTGGCGCTCAACAACGACATGTTGCAACAGCAGCTGGCTTCCGTGCGAGAAGCGAGTTCCGAGGAAGAGGGCTTTGAGTCGCTCGTGAAGAACCGCCTCGATGAGCTCCAGACGATTATCGAATCCTCAACATCCATTAAGGTCTTCAAAGACAAACGCAACGGCTCGAAGCCCGTTGTGATAGCCAAGGACCAGAAGAATCAGAAGAATTCGGGCGCGCTAGCAGCTCTCTTGGATGCACCGGAGTTGAAGGGCCTCTCGAAAGGCTCTGGAAAGACCATAGACCCGGAACTGTTGGACAAGCTCAAAGATCTCAACAAAGGTCTCGGAGGAGCAGAGGTCGAATGTCGTCGTAGCCCTGCTGGGAAGATCGTGTGTGCAACCAGCGTGGATACAGAAACAGCACCTACCGACCCGAAAGCACTGGAGGAAGTGAAGGTTCTTGAGCGCGAGCAGAACACAGCGCCGGATGCCGAGCAGTGGTCCGGTGATCAACGTGCGCTCCTCGAGCGATTGACCCATTACACCGCGCTCCTGCGCTCCCTGCCGATGGGCACACCGGTTGAAGGTGAGCTCACCTCGCACTTCGGACGTCGCGCTTCTCCGTTCTCTGGACGCTCGTCCTTCCACGAAGGGTTGGACATCTCCCTCGACAAAGGCAGCAAAGTGCAGGTTACCGGAGATGGAGTGGTGTCGAAGGTGGAGTACGACTCGACCTACGGATGGGTTGTCGATGTAACCCACACTCACGAAATCACGACCCGTTATGCACATCTGAGCAAGGTACTCGTAAAGGAAGGCCGCCGCCTTCGTCGCGGAGACCTCATCGCATACTCCGGGTCTTCCGGGCGCTCGACAGGGCCGCACCTACACTACGAAGTGCGCCTGCGTGGTATGCCGAAGAATCCGATGCCGTTCTTGGCGTTGGTTGATAAGCTGCACAAGTTTCTCTAGGGAAGCGGGACTAAACTTACCTGTGGTGTCCTTTTGAACGTACCACGTGAACGTGCACGTGCCCGAACATCTTGATGTTTTCGTTCCGGGTACGTTTACGTTCAGGTGCACGAGCACGTTAGCGTGGTAGAGTGTCAGGTCTTGCATCGCTTCCCGAGACAAGCGGGGGTAAACCTCCCCCAGCTGCGAAAAACTGTTCTTGGACTTTCAAGGCACGAAACCCCGTCTTGTTGACGGACGGCGGGGACGCCGTCCCTCCTAAAATGCTGGCCGAGAGAAAGTAGACCGTTCGCGCCTTCGCGATAGTCGGCTGTGCAAAGGCAGCTCAGGAGGGACGGCGTCCTCGCCGTCCGTTGCTGGAGCTCTTATGCTACAATCATAGGGACCGCCGCGTTGTCCCCCCACAACGAGTTCCACCTTTCCCGGCAACCCCTCCTATGATACTGGTTTCCCAGCACCTAAGACCCTTTTAATCCTCGTAAAATAATCGGGTAAAGGTTTGGTCCTCAGACCGAGGATAGAGTATTAATTGGTCCATGTCTGACTCCTGTGTTCATACCAGTTCGCATCTCGATCGCGTGTGCTCCGAGAGGGGCGGGGTCGTGCGAGGACTCCTGGTCCTCGGCTCGGTGCTGGCGCTTGTCCTCGTCGTGGTCGCGTTCGTATTCGGCTCTGTGGTCCCGGTCGGATACGTCGGCGTTAGAAAGATAGCGTTCGGTCCCGGACAGGGACTCACCTCGACGCCACTCCACCCAGGATTCCACTGGACGATTCCCGGCTACTCAACGATTTACCTCGTCCCCCAGACGATTCGCATCGTCGATTTCGAGCGCGATGTGAAAACCTATCCGGCGAGCTTCGGTACGCTAAACGTACCAACCGTCGATGGCACGCGCGTCGATGTCGATGTGGCGGTCCTGTATCGCTTCATGGCGCGAGCAGGAGAGAGTAACGGCGTAAAGCACGGTGGCGTGGCAGATCTGATCAAACACATTGGTGCCACTGACGTGGAGTGGACCAAGTACATCTCGCAAGTTGCGAACAACGAGATCAAGCGATCGTTGAGTGCGCTCTCGACCGTTGAGTTCTACGAGCCCGAGGCGCGTGGCGAGCGTGTGCGTATCGCCGAAGAGGAGATGCGTAAACACCTTGCACCCTTCGGTGTTCAGATCGACGGATTGCTCGTGCGCCGTTACACCTATCGAGAAGAGATCGACCAAGCGATCTTCAAGAAGAACCTTCAAGAAGCAGAGATGGCCTTCAACAAGGTAGCGGGTGATTTCGCCGCTGCGCAGCGCGACGTCAACAAGGTCGAGAGTGACGGCATTGTAGCGATTCAAAATCTCGACAAACAGGGAACCAGCGAAGCTGAAAAGATTCGCTCCGAAGGCGACCTGTATCGTCGTGAGAAGATGGCCAAAGCCGATCTGCTTCTGGCAGAGGCGCGTGCAGAGGTCGATACGATGCGTAACGACGTGCTCTCCAAGGTGGGCAGCGACGTCTACGTTGCGCTGCAGCTCGCGCGGGTCGTGGCATCGCTTAAGGGTGGAGTCGTGACCAACCTCGATCCCTATGATTTCAACGCATGGGTCGATCGCTTGATCGGCTCTCCCGCTGCCAAAGCCACGGAGTTAAAGGAGGGTGGTGATGTTCGCCCGTAAGATAGCAAAGCTCTCCCTAGCCTTGATCTGTGCAGCGGTCGCGCTCTCAGGATGCGATACCGGCCTGCAGCACATGGGCACCACCGAGTACGGCGTGCGCTTCCGAAAGCTCCCGCGCTTTCTTGGCGGCGGCGTAGGATCGGCAGACAGCGTAGCGAGCCCACTCGAAACGGTTGTAGTTATGCCGTGGGAGGAGATCTACCGCTTTGATACCTCGCCCAGGTACCTCACGTGGGGACGGGGTTTGGGTGACGCAGGTGGAGCAACCCAGCTCGTTCAAAATGAGGACGTGCACACCCGCGTGCTCGACGGCAACGAAGCAGCGCTCAAGATAAAGCTTTGGTACCACATTCAGCCGAATCCTGAAGCTCTCGTTAAGCTCGTCCAACAAGTTGCAACCAACGAGGAGGAGATCAAGCACCTCGTGATCTCGGTCGTACGCTCTGAGATCCGTACCTACTTGAACCGTTTGAGGACAGCTGAGTTCCGCGACATCAAGAAGCTCAACGCCACCATCGACGACACGCTCGCAGCAACTCAGGCCCGGCTCGGACCACTAGGGATTGAGGTGGAAGGATTGAACCTGCTCGAGTACCGCTTCGTACGACTACTTGCTGATGGAAGCGAAGACACGAGCTATCAAGACCGACTCCGTGAGATTCAGGAGAAGGAGCAGGACATTCAAGGAGAGCGTTCGCGTATCGAAACCGTGCGCGCGAAGAAGCAGAAGGAGTATTCCGAGGCTGAGAGTAAGTTCAACGCGCGCATCGCCGAGGCACGCGGTTTCAAAGAGCAATCCACCTACCAGGGAGATGCCTACTACGAAGCGCGGTCGAATGAGGCGAAAGCGATCCTCGCCGAAGGAAAGGCTGAGGTGGAGGGCCTTCAGAAGCAGATCGCCGCACTCTCCGGCAAAGGAGGCCAAGCGATGTTGCGTCTTGAGATAGCGAAGCAGCTCGCGAAGGGGAATCCGAAGTTCGTGGCACTCAATCCCGGGCAGGGAGGTGGTAGTGCAACGGTGGACCTCTCGAAGACCGACATGAATCAGCTCTTGCAGCAGTTGGGCGTCGTGGAGGGGCTCGCTGGGACACCTCAGCGTGCAACGGGGCAGGCACAGCAACAACCTGAAGCAGCGGGTAGCACAGAGAACGCTGGAGAAGGGAGTACGCAGCCGTAATTTTTTTTGTAACGCGTTCGTCGCCGAGCAGATTTGGCTCTCGATCGCGCATAGTAATGGAGAAAGAAAGATGACGAATCATTCGGCAGGAAGAAGAAAGATTGCGCTTATCGGTGCAGGGCAGATCGGCGGGACGCTTGCGCTCCTGTGTGGTCAGAGGAATTTGGGAGATGTCGTCTTGTTCGACGTAGTAGAGGGGATGCCGCAAGGTAAGGCCCTCGACCTCTCGCACCTCGCTCCCGTGTTCGGACTCGATTTCAAGGTAACCGGAACGAACAACATCGCCGATATCGCTGGCGCAGATGTGTGCATCGTGACCTCGGGTCTGCCACGTAAGCCCGGCATGAGCCGAGACGACCTCGTTAAGACCAACGCCGAGATCGTGCGCAACGTCGCCAAGGGCATCCGCGAGCATGCAAAGGATGCCTTCGTGATCGTCATCACCAATCCGCTCGATGCGATGGTGTCACTGATGCAGAAGGAGACAGGGTTCCCTGCTGAGCGTGTCGTCGGAATGGCGGGAGTGCTCGATACTGCGCGCTACCAGGCGTTCCTCGCAGAGGAGCTCAACGTGTCCGTGTCCTCCGTATCCGCATTCGTGCTCGGTGGGCACGGCGACGACATGGTTCCGGTGCGATCGTATACCACCTGCAACGGAATCCCTGTCGAGAAGCTGATCTCGGCAGAGAGACTCGATGCAATTGAGAAACGTGTCCGTGGAGCGGGCGCAGAGGTCATTGCGCTTCTTAAGACCGGCTCCGCCTTCTATTCACCGGCAGCCTCTGCTATCCAGATGGCAGAGGCGTACCTCTTCGATCAACGTCGAGTGCTCGCGGCAGCTGCGCGCTTGAACGGCGAGTACGGTATCGATGGCCTCTACATAGGAGTTCCCGTCATCATCGGCAAGAAGGGTATCGAAAAAGTGGTGGAGATCGAACTCTCGGATGCCGAAAAGAAGGCATTGCAGAAGTCGGTTGAGAGCGTCAAAGCCGTTGTCGCACTTGTGTGATGTAACTGCCTGAAGTAACTGACTTTTTGAGAGTCGAATAAGGATAGGTATTAACGTATGAACCTTCATGAATATCAAGCAAAGCAGGTCCTCGCCTCCTACGGCCTGCCGGTGCTCAAAGGGCACCTCTGCTACACCCCTGGAGAGGCTGAGGCTGCAGCGGACCTACTTGGCGGCGGAATCTGTGTCGTCAAAGCACAGGTGCATGCCGGCGGTAGAGGAAAAGCTGGCGGAGTAAAGCTCGCTAAGAACTCCGCCGAAGCGCGCGCACACGCCGAGAAGATCCTCGGCATGAAGCTCGTAACTCCACAGACCGGTGAGGCAGGAAAGCTCGTTCGTAAGATCTACGTCGAAGCAGGCTGCAACATCGCCAAGGAGTTCTACTTAAGCCTCTTGGTTGATCGCGCTAGCCGCTGCATCTCGATAATCGCCTCCACTGAAGGAGGGATGGAGATTGAGGAGGTTGCGCACACGCACCCTGAGAAGATCCTCACGGTTCGAATCGAACCGGGTGTAGGATTGCAGACATTCCAAGCTGCAAAGCTTGCGATCGATCTCGGCATTCCCGTCGAGGCGCGCAAGTCGTTCCTCTCGGTCGTGCAAGGCCTCTACAAAGCCTTCGTCGATTGCGACCTGGCCATGCTCGAGATCAATCCCCTCGTGCTCACCAAGGAGAACACCTTCGTGGTGCTCGATGCCAAGGTGTCAATGGACGACAACGCACACTTCCGTCAGCCGAAGCTGCACGCGATGATGGATTACGACGAGCAGGATCCCCGTGATCTCCGTGCGCAAAAGTACGGACTCAATTACGTAGGCCTCGATGGAAACATCGGCTGCTTGGTAAACGGTGCAGGACTCGCGATGGCTACGATGGACATCATCAAGGCCTTCGGCGGAGAGCCAGCGAACTTCCTCGATGTAGGTGGTGGAGCTACCAAGGAGAACGTAACCGAAGCGTTCCGTATCCTCCTCTCGGATTCTAACGTTAAAGGGATCCTCATCAACATCTTCGGCGGAATCATGAAGTGTGACGTGATCGCCACCGGCGTTATCGAAGCTGCCAAAGAGGTGGGTTTGAAGGTGCCGTTGGTCGTTCGACTTCAAGGAACCAACGTCGAGCTCGGCCGCAAGTTGCTTGCTGAGTCGGGCCTCGCAATCACCGCAGCGGACACCATGGATGACGCTGCCAAGAAGATCGTCGCACTAGCGAAGTAAAGTAAGGATAAGAGATGAGCGTTCTTGTAGATAAGAATACGAAGGTAGTAACTCAAGGAATCACCGGAAAAACCGGCGCATTCCACACACGCGCGTGCAAAGAGTACGGCACGCAGATGGTAGCAGGCGTAACGCCCGGTAAGGGTGGACAGGAGTTCGAAGGGATCCCTCTCTTCGACACCGTACATCAGGCCAAGAAGGCGACCGGCGCCAATGTGTCGATCATCTACGTTCCCCCACCGTTTGCCGCTGATGCGATCATGGAGGCAGTTGACGCCGACCTCGATCTCGTCATCTGCATCACCGAAGGGATTCCTGTGCTCGATATGCTCAAGGTGAAGACCTACATGCAGGGCAAGCGCACGCGGCTCATCGGACCGAACTGCCCAGGTATCATTACCCCAGGGCAGGCCAAGATCGGTATCATGCCGGGCTTCATTCACAAGCCGGGACGCATCGGAGTCGTATCCCGTTCGGGAACGCTCACGTACGAAGCGGTATTCCAGCTTTCGAACCTCGGTATGGGTCAATCGACCTGTATCGGTATCGGAGGAGATCCGCTGAATGGCACCAACTTCATCGATTGCTTGAAGCTCTTCAACGAGGATGCTGACACCGACGCAGTCGTAATGATCGGCGAGATCGGTGGAAGTGCGGAGGTCGATGCAGCCAAGTGGGTCAAGGAGCACATGAAGAAGCCAGTGGTTTCCTTCATCGCCGGAGCAACCGCACCTCCAGGACGCCGCATGGGCCACGCTGGTGCGATCATCAGTGGAGGAGACGACACAGCAGAAGCGAAGTTCAAAGCTCTGTCGGCTGCAGGTATCCACATCGTGCGTTCGCCACACGAAATTGGGGCGAAGATGCACGAGGTGCTGGGTAAGTAATTACACGGCCCAACCATTCGGCGATCTGACCGAATGGCTCATGCGAACATCGGACGGCGGGGACGCCGTCCCTCCTATGTGCAGATGACATACCGGCGGGACGGCGGCCCCGCCGTCCGCGCATGTCGGACCTGCCGATAGCGCGCACACACAGCCAAACCCGCAACTATTGCTTGCATGGTGTGGGAGGGCGACCGTGTCGGTCGCCGTTCGTCGGAAACTACGACCTGCGTTGTCTTCCTTTATCTCCATCGCATTCTAGCAGCCAGCGGACTAGAAAGTCCGCGGTCCGGTCGTTGTCGGACTCACTGACAGCCGGCAGGAGACATCAATAGATCTTAGCCAACCCCCGACTAAGCACCCGTTTAAAGCTCAAGTTAACCAAAAACAGAGCCACCGCGATGTACGCAAGGCTCAGGCCTGTCGCCAACGCCAAGGTCCCCCAGTTCGGTGTCGTCCCGACAAGAATCCCGCGCATCTCCTCGAAAACGTAACTAGTTGGTATAGCCTTGGAGATAGCCTGTGCAAAGGGCGGGATACTACTGAGTGGAAAATAGATCACAGAGAACGGAGCAACTAGCCATATCAAAGTCCATGCAAGTGACTGAGCCTTTGTTGTAAGCCGCATGATGATCGCCTGTATCAGTAGACCGAGCCACCAGCCGTTCAACACCAGCACCAAGAAAAGAGGAACCATGTACCAGCTCAATACTGATATAAGAGCGAAGTCGTAGAGAAGCCATGCAACGAAGCAGCCGAACAGCACAGCGGTGACAGCTTTGCAAAAGCTGAAGATGAGCAGGGAGACCACCCACTCACTAAATCTCAACGGCGAGGCGAAAATATTGATGAGGTTCTTGTTCCACAACTCATCGAGCAACCCCATACCGACATCCATCTGTGAGCGGTAGACTACGACCCACATGATTACCCCCGAGATAATTACGAAGAAAACATCCCGTTCCCCAGAGGCGATCTTTTCCTGTACGTATCCGGCGGTAATGCCCCATAGGATGAGGTCGATAGCTATCCAGTAAAAGGAATCACTGATCCGGTCGAAGTTTCTAATCGTGCCGTACCACTGACGCACCAACATCGCTTGTACTCGGGACCACTTGAATGCATTGGCGTTAGCCATGAGCAACCTCCGGCACACCAGCCTGACTCATGAAGTAATCCTCAAGGGTAGCGCGGGTGATAGTGAGACCGTGAAGTGGAATATCTTTCTCCCCGAGCTGCGCGAGAAACTCTGTAATGCGTTCCTCGCGCATGCTCACAGCCGAGAAGCCGTCTTTTCTCGCAGCTTGTAGCGCCAGGGCTGTGCACGCCTCGTTGAACGCCGAAACATGAGTCTCTTCGACCAGCAGGGATACGTTACATTGATCCAACGTTCGAGCCAGGTTCTTCGGTGTATCGTTGGCGATGATCCGGCCCCGATTGATGAAGACGACCCGATCGCAGACCGTCTCGACTTCGCTCATATTGTGGCTCGTAAAGAGAACCGACATTCCCATCTCGGCTCGTTGTCGAAGGATGAATTCCCGAACGACGTGTGCGCTCTCCGGATCGAGGCTTGCGGTCGGTTCATCGAGGAGGACGATCTCCGGTTGATTGATGAAGGCCTTGGCCAAGTTCAAACGGGTCAGTTCTCCCGCCGAGAGTGCGACAACCTCCTTGCGGAGCAGAGGCCTAAGGCGAAAGGTTTCGATAATCTCTTCAACTCGGGCTACGCGGTTAGGAAGTGTATACAAGCGACTAATGAACGCCAGGTTATCCGAAACTCGCAGGTTCCACGGCAAATTAGTATACGTCGAGGAGAAGTTAATGCGCTCGAGGATCTCACTGCGATGAGTCTTGAGCTCCTTGCCGAAGAACTCGACGTTTCCACTTGTAGGGGTCAGGATTCCCAGCAGCATCTGAAAGGTAGTGGTTTTGCCCGCACCGTTTGGTCCGAGAAGCCCCAAGATCTCTCCTGGCTGGAGCTCGAGCGAAACATCGTCTACGGCGAGGAGATCCTTGAAGCGCTTAGTGAGGTGTTGAGCCGAGATAGCGGGAGTCATACTACCGGATCGAAACGTGCCGATACAAAATAGAGTAGGTGCAGATGCTCGCCGCATTACACCATAGGTTATTCACCCAGGCGATATCGTTTCTGTCGACAGGAAACAGAGAAGGATTCCGAACCATCAAGTGCGTGTGAGCGAGAGTCGTACAGCCTTACTGGGCAGCCTTAGCCTGAAGCGACTCCCACTCGCCATGTTCGAGCCAGTAGTCGTACACCTGATTGACTCGCTTTAATGTGACAGCAGACTCACGAGCCTCCGGCGACATGGCCGAGAAGACCACCGTTTCCTTCGGCAGGTGGCCATGGTCGTGTATCAGCCGAAGAGCGTAAGCCTTGAGACCGTCCGACAGATTCTCCTGACACGCTTCCGCAATTCCGCCACCCAAAACGATCTTCTTGGGTGCTACTCCATCGTGCTTCATCTGCTTGTAAACCGCACCGAGAGCCTCTCCCATCTCCTTGAAGTAGGTCTTCCAATGTTCCACCCACGCGAGGTAGGTCAACACGTCCTCGGGCGCAGCATGAGCGAGCCATTCATCGCTCTTGCCTGTGCAGGGAGTCGCCTCATAGGCTGCCAAAGCATCCGGTATGAGGATATGCTTGTTGATCGCAGTAATCAGTGCGCTCGACGAGTCTATAGCCCAGCGCTGCCGCGAACTTACCGTTCTATCTCCAAGACGGAAAAGAGCATTGGAAAGGAGGACTTTATCAGCCTCGCCCTGCTTGAGGTGCTCAATTGCCTCTCTTTCTTCGTCGGTCAGCTTCTGTTTCTCTTCGGCCCTCATTGTTTCCTTTTCTTCGGGCTTCATCTTCTCTAAAAGCTTGCTGGCGAGAGCTTTAAGAACTGGCGTCAATCGATCGTCGATCAGCTTGCGCACGAAATTGATTGCAAACCACGGCCCGGCCAAGCTGTTTTCGATGTAGCTGTTCCCGCGGGGAAGAGTCTTGAAGTTGCCATGCTCGTCGAGCATCTGTGATGTCTGTGTGCCGTCGTGCACGGTAAAGCGCTTCTTGGACAAGTGCTCGAAGTGCACGATAACAGAGTGCCCGAGCTCTGAGAACTTAGGATACGGCTTCCCGTTCACGATCGCCATGCTACCGACGCCCGTTCCGAAAATCACGAAGAGCCCATTGTCGACACCTTTCAGACTGCCTGCATAGTACTCACCAAGGGTACCAGCGGTAGCGTCGTTGAGCACCGCTGTCGATGCGTGTGGGATAGTCGGCCAACTACGCTGCGTAAGCTCTCCGTTGATAGCCGAGATCAACCCCAAAGCGAGCGCTTCGCCCTTCAAGTTGATTCCGGTATTGGTCGTCGTGACCAAAGCTTCGGGACCTTCTCCCTCCACGAGCCCTGCAACCGAGAGATCAAACGCGCAGATGTTGTGAAATGGGGGATGGCCGCCCTCCTCTGGGAACTGCTCTGCCACGAAGGCAGCAAATCGCTTCGCGATCTCTGCTAATACGATATCCTTTGAATCCTCGAACTTGAGACCTTGCGCTTCCAAGCCGGGACCAAGCTCGTTTTTCAACTCCCTCCACGTCACCTTCTTCTCGATTGGCTTACTGTTGTAAGGGGTCGAAAGACAGAAGCGAACGTTTGTTCCACCCACGATCGCGGTGATTCCGAATGGAGTCTCGCGCGTCAGGGGAATGGTATTCGATACGACTTTAGAGTCGCGAGCAATGTCGACAGAAGGGGGCGAGTCGGCTGATTCAGCCTCGGCGTGACTACGACTTCGAGAAGAAAAGCTTCCTTTATCCAAGGACGGGATGTCCGCATTGGCAGCATCCCCAGCTCCTCGAGCCGCTCCGTGAGCCCCATTCCTATCGCCATCAAAGTTGGCAGAAGGGATCCCGTGCATATGTACCTCAAAAAGTGTCTATCAAGCACCTAAAAGCAGTTACTCAAAAGATGGTGACGACCTCAAAAGAATACAGCCTTCCCAAAATTACACAACCGAAAGTGGAGGCTCTAACCGAGGAAAAACAGAGAAAAACCCCAGGTTTTTCAATTTAGAACAAAAACAACCCGTTACAGCTCATGCCGCGAGCGAGGCCCGCAAGGGGCACGGACGGTTGCCAGGCGCGTAGGGGCGGCCCGAATGACCAGTACGAACGTTAGACGTACCTAGGGCCCTGAGTGTTCAACGGGGAGTGTTGTCGTGATGGTTTCGGACGTGCACGCACCGTATTCGTGGGGAATTGCGGTGATGTTCGAGATGCGATTGGGAGAGCGACCGTGTAGGTCGCCGTTCGCTCGAAGCGTCCGCTTACGCTGACTGTGGCTAAGCCAGCCGAGGCAACACGCTGCGTTGGTTACTCCCAATGCCACCCTCGGGATAGAGCTCTTCGAGCTTCTTCAGGATCCGCCGTTGAGCGGCCTGCACGTCAGATATGCGCATGGGCGGAAGGGTAGAGTAATCATCCTGGACCAGCCGCTGCTTGGACTCCGACATATTCTCCAGCAACTTCTCCTTCACGCGCTCCCCAGCCGCTTTGAGCGAGATGACGATATCTCGGTGAGGGATCTCCTTGAGAAGGTCCTGCACGGCGTGATCGTTCAATTGGGCGATACGGTCGAAGTTGAAGAGGGAGTCCTCGAGTTTTGCAGCGATCGACGGGCTCTTAGCCTGGATCGAGGACATAATCCGCTCCTGATCCTTGGCAGGCATACGGCTCAAGATAAGGGCCGCTATCTTAGAACCATCGATGGTCTCATCCTTGGACATACCCCTTAGGATGAGCGCCAAACGGAAAGGTTCCAAAAAAACGCGTCTAGCGTCTTCGAGTGGAAGATAACGAGTACAGAGATAACGTAAGTCCCTGTTTTGGCCTATAAATCACGCCTTTCCACGTGAACGTGCTCGTGCACGTAAACGTGAACGTACCCGAACGAGCCCCTCCTGCCCGAAATAGAGCAGGATGCTCGACTATGAAAAACTGGACGGCTATAGAACAGCGCTATTTCTGATGCTTACGAGGATTGGAGCCACGCTTTCCAAGCTATGCCTTCAGCCCCCATCACGCCTGTTTCGGGTACGTTTACCTTTACGTGCACGAGCATGTTCACGTCGGCATAACACTGAGTCCTATCCACTCGACTCCACCCCTCAAGACCCCGTAGAAACCAACCGTTTCTCCGAGATATCGAACGTCTCTCCATCCGTCAGCGAAGCCACCGTCTCCACCGATCCATCGGAGTTCTTACGTACGATTAAAACCCGTCCCGGCCCGACCGCAGTGATCACCCCGTGACCGCTCCACACAGCAGCCATCGAGTCGTCTATCCCCACACCCCACCGAACATGCGGAACGCTTTCCACTGCACGCAGCAGCCGCTCGACGCGCCCCTTTCGCAACAGGTGTTGCTCGATAAGCACATCGTTTGGCACCAGCCCCAGCCCTTCGCCTACAAAGAAGGGATGTGATTCCTCCTCTCCCTGCTCGTTCACTTGAACGAGGGAGATCTCGGCAAAACGTTGCTCGGAGAGCTCGCTCGGTGGAGTTCCGTATCCACCGATCATAGTCCGCGAGCCGATAGCGGTTCCTGCACTCGTACCAGCGTGCACGACCGCATTGCGCTCGCACAGATCGCGCAGGAGAAGATCGGCTCCCGTTCGCTTGAGCGCCTGCATCAAGCGCACCTGATCACCTCCGAGCACGAAGATCCCAGTGGCATTCTGCAAAAGCTCGAGAGCATTTTCGAAATCACCATCGAGTTTATCGAGGTCCGGTATTTTCTGAATGTTGACCTCGACAGTTCGAGGATCTACTCCAACATCGAGAGCGAGCTTATCAACCGCCTGCTGCAGTGCGGTGCTGAACTTGGCGTAGTATTCGTCTGATACAGTGCTGCCCCAGCCGATTACCACTATGCGCGCGTCATTTCCTCCAGCGTATCTCCAGAAGCGTTGAAGCGCTTTTTCATTGGGAGTTCCACCACCGAAGAAAACACGTGGCTGATGTGGGCGTTCAAAAGCAGGGTCGGGGGTGTTGTTGAGAGCCGCTTCGGCATCTCTAGGAGCGTTGAGCGAGACGGGGTAGTTTGTGAGTTCAGGGACCTCGCCAACGGGAGACAAGCGTAGACCTGCCAACTCGAGCATATCCCCCTCCGCTAGCGCCGCACGCGGCATTTTCAAGTTCTCTATTCCGGGGGAATGAAGAACATCCGCCGGAACTGCCGCCAAAGAGAGCCCAAGACCCAGCCTCCCAAGCAACTGAGACCATGAAGCCCCTGCGCTGTTGCGCGTCATCGGCGAACTCATAGGGGAAGTGTAAAGTAAGGAAGGACCCCAACAAAGAGGTAAAATCACACCCCTCGCACCCCTAACCCCCTTACCAGCCTCAGGAAGCCGACCCTGACCCGGCCCCGACCACTTGCAATTTTCGGCACTTTAGGGCACAAAACCCCTTCATATTCGATAGGCCCACGTAGCTCAGCTGGTTAGAGCGCAGAACTCATAATTCTGAGGTCCCTTGTTCGATTCAAGGCGTGGGCAGTTTTTTAGGCTATTCGAACTCGGCTGTCGCCAAGATTCGAATGACGCCCAGGGGGCTCCGCCCGCATCCTCCATAATCCCCACACCGTACACGCCCCCTGGACCCCTTTGAACGAGTTGAAAGTAGGGCGTGCAGCTGTTCATTAGGCTTATTTCAACTTGGCTGTCGCCAAGATTCGAATGACGCCCAGGGGGCTTGGCCCGCATCCTCCATAATCCCCACACCGTACACGCCCCCTGGACCCCTTTGAACGAGTTGAAAGTAGGGCGTGCAGCTGTTCATTAGGCTTATTTCAACTTGGCTGTCGCCAAGATTCGAATGACGCCCAGGGGCTCCGCCCGCATCCTCCATAATGCCAGCACCGCACACTCCCCCTGGACCCCACAGCTTCTTAAGCTCTGTCGGCAACGAGTTTGCGCGTGATCCTATTCCTCCTCCTAATCCTCATCCTTCTCATCATCCTGCACCCGCACCGATTTCCTCATTCTCCTCGGGTAATCTCAGTAACTGAATTGCGAGTCGGACAGTCACTTGTGATAAAAGAGCGCTATGACCAATCAGAGACAGCTTTGCACTTTTATCACCTTATTACTTTTGCTCCTGTGCCAGTGTGCGACAGCAGCTCCTGATTATTCCGCCAGGATACCGGTCGGGGTAATAATCTCTCTGACCGGGGAGCTCAGTTCCTTCGGCGTCGCCGTGCGCCAAGGGATAGAGATGGCAGAGGGCGAGGGGGCTATCACCGAGCTCTCGTTTTCCTATGAAGATGACGGCTCAGGAAACAGAGCGATGACGGTGGGAGCGCTGCAGAGCCTCATTAAGCGCGAGCGAATTCGGCTCGTTGTTGTCCCTGGAATTACCCAGCTCGTGCCAATCGATAATATCGTCAGACAAAAAGGGATAGTCGCGCTCTCTGCTTTCGACAGCAACGCTATGATCGACACTCTCAGCCCGACCTCCTTCGGCTACGGCTGGTCAAACGAACTCACAGGAGAGGAGATGGGCAGCTTCGCCTGCAAAGACCTCCGCTTACGCACTGCAGCCGTCGTAGTCGGGCACGACGAATGGTCAGAGATCATGGGGGCCGGATTCACAAAAGCCTTTAAATCCTGCGGCGGCGAGATAGTCGTTGAGCAATCAGTAGACCTCAGCGACACTGATTTCAGAACGCTCTCGACGAAGATCACGCGGGCTCGGCCTGATGCGGTATACTTTCCCCTTTACGGCCCTGCCTTGCTCCCGTTTGCAAAGCAGATGAAACAAAGCGGCTACACTGGAGCAATGTTGAGCGCGGAGGGGATTACGGATGTAGAGGTCAAACAGCTCGGTGAACTCGCCGAAGGGATGTACACCACATCAGCGTACCTTTCAGATCCGAGTTTTGAGGAGCGTTATCTCAAAAGATTCGCCCTCTCCCGAGTTGAACTGAACCTCGCATATGTAGCCGTCGGCTACGAGATCGCCCGTTTTCTCGAACTCTGCGTCAGGGATGTCCGCCAAAGAAACCTCGAACCAACCACCGAGAACCTCCTCACCGCAATCCACTCGCTAGAAACCAAAGACATCCTCGGCCCGATCTCCTTTCGTAGCGGGAGAAGATCCACCCGACGGCAGATAGTGATGACCGTCAGAAACAGAAAGCTAGTGCCAACCGCGCGACACGCCGAGTAAGCGCACAATCAATTCCAACAGCATCACCATCCAGGAGGGACGGCGTCCCCGCCGTCCGCAAATATCCGAACTAGCGGAGCCCATTCACGATCCAGGAAGGCTGGCGTCTCGCCGTCCACAGCTATCCACCGACGACTGCAGTGAGCCCCAGCAATTCCGCTACCACCCTCTCTACAACGATGGTCTTGGTTCGATTGACGGACGCCTCATTCTTCTTTGCCCGATCTCCGGGTAACCGAACCTCCCTCTTCTCGTCCGCTGCGCAGCTGCGAACAATGTTCAGGAGCCGAGAGGCTTCTCTGCGGATCGTATCTGCATCGCCGAGAAGATCCGGCCGAAAAGCACAGATGAACGCGCCCCAATCCCCGCCACCATTAGCGTCACAATATGTGGCTCCTACGAGAGGACCTGCAAAAAGCTCTACAAGCATTCCCAAAGTCGCACTTCGAAACGATTTATCGCCGAACGGAAGAAGAGCGCCCGACATCGCCTCGATCGGATCGGTCGTCGGTTCGCCATGGCGGTTGATCGCCACACCAGCCGATACAGCCTCGCCGCGATTGGCAGCAAGGACGAGTTCGTACCAGGTCAATGCGGATGTCGCCATGTCGAAAACAAAGGGCTCTTCCGAGGTTGGAAATGAAACGGCGAAAGGATTGGTTCCGAACAGACGCGTCTTCAATCCAAACGGCGCGACTGCCGCCGGCGATCGAGCGGCCACAAAAGAGACCAAACCCCCTTCGGCCATCTGTTCTGCATAGTACCCGAGAGGTCCGATGCTCGATCTAATGCCGTTAATCCCGATGAAGGCGCAGCCCTCTCTAGTGGCACGTGAGATAGCCTCGTTGGTCGCCTCCTTGGCAACGAAAAAACTGGGCTGGTTCCTGCCGGTGATGAGGGCAGAAACGGTGCTCTTCACAGCGGTCTCCATCTCGCCGGTCGGCTGAATAGAGAGAAGCCCCTCGGTGCCAACCAATTTCAGCAGTCCCTGGCCCAGGATACCTCTGCGCTCGGCCCACATCATCACGTCTGCGCATGACTGGGCTACCTTCTCAGACAAGTGAGTTCTTAGATAACTATACAGATGCCGCTCGACTACGTCATACGGTAGAGAGAGCGTCACCTGCACCTCCGTACTACCCTCCGAGTCTTTGGTACAGCTCATCGATTAGTGCTCTCAATGCTGGTTCGTCACGCTTATTCTCGAGACCGCTTTGCAAGCGCGCCTCCAAGTCGAGTATTCGCTCGAGCACGTCGTACTCGCTCGTCTCTGCTGCTCCGGCGGCGGGCTGCTTGGTGTTCTTCTTTTTGGATAAATTTTGTTTTGGGCTCTCTTCGGCCTCCGATGACAGATCCTCGCGACGGAGAACTTCATCGTAATAGTCGCTGATATTTCCTACCTCTTGAAGCCGCCGATTTCGAATGACAAAGAACCTCTGTGCCACCTCCTCGACGAATCTTCGATCATGGGAAACCATGATAACAGCAGCGCCAGACGACAAAACCTGATCTTCGAGATCCTCTATGCCGTTGACATCGATGTGATTCGTAGGCTCGTCGAGAACCAGTAGGTTCGGCTCCGCGAGGTGTAATCCGACAAAAGCTACCCGAGCCCGTTCGCCTCCACTGAAATTTGCCAGCGGGTCCTTGTGACGCTCGTACGGAATCCCAGCCGTTATGAGGGCCCGATGAATTCGCTCTGAGGCCACGTGCAGGATAGTCCCGAGATGATCAACTGGGCTCTTCTCCAGAGGGAGCGTTGCGAGCTCTTGGTCGAAGTATCCGATCTTCGTTTGAGGATTGAATTTTATCTCGTCTGTCTGCTTTTCGTGCGCTTCGACCAATGCCTTCAAAAAGGTCGATTTGCCCACACCGTTTTTGCCGATAACGGCGATCCGCTCTCCTGGCGCGATGTTGAGACCCTCGATGGTAATGAGGGTTTCGCCACTCGGAGTGCGTACCTCGAACTTGGGAACCCTTATCAGCGCCTTAGCTTTGGTCTCAACCTCCGATAGCACGAGCTTGCTCTGATTGCCCTTGGTAAGAACGGTACGGTTCTCGCGCATCTCCTCGGCGCGCCGCTTGAGACGCTGATAACGGGGCGCGAGGTCCGAATTCACCTTCACCCAATTCTGCATCTTGTTTGCGGCTGCCTGCAGTCGTTGGATCTCTCGCTCCTCTTCTTTTCGCTTCTCGGCTTGGCTCATGTCGAAATCTGCGAGGGCGACCGTTGCCTTGGAGTAGGGTAGACCGAAAAAGTACAAACGCTTGTCACGGATAAAGAGAGTTTGAGTCGTGCAGCTATCCAATATCTGGCGGTCATGACTTACGACACAGAAGGGCACCTTGAGCTCCTCGCGTAACATACGCTCGAACTGCACAGTCGCCTCGATGTCTAGATGGTTAGTAGGCTCGTCGAGTAACAGAAAGTCCGGCTCCACAACCAGCGCTCTTCCCAACATGACTCGATTTGCTTCCCCGCCGCTCAGGGAGCCTAGGGGGCGTTCGAAGGCGTCCGAATGCAATCGTAGCTTGGACAAGATGTTGTACGCCTGCCATTCCTCGACAGATGGTCGACGCTCTTGGATGTGCTCAGTGAGCGCCTCGATGGGAGTTTTCGAGAGCAGCTTTTCCGGGACGAACTGAGGCACATACTCGATGACTGCCCGCTTTAGAAACTGGACGTTTCCTCGCAACGGCTCGACCATGTTCGCAAGTGCTTTCAGAAGAGTCGATTTTCCAGCGCCGTTGGCGCCTACGATCGCCATGCGACAGTCGTTGCCGAAGGAGAACGAGGCGTCCTCCAGAAGAATCTTGGATCCTGCTTCTAAGGTCGCTGATTTCAGCCCAATGATCTCGCTCTTCGGTCCCGTCATGTAACTCTCGCGTTATGTTTGATTCCAAAAGGGGTACTCTCGTTTCCCTTTTTGAGGCACGCTCGGCAGTATAATCCGTGCGTGTCGCTATGTATACCGTATCTGATTTCTCGTCATCAGCGGTATGCCTTCTCGTGATCGGCTGAATGTCTTTCTGAATCCAGCGAATTTCATCTGACTCCTCCGCTGAATCCGAATCTGTCGCGTGCTGATGAGAGGTCGCGCGCTCACCATTTTGATCAACTAGACTCATCGATTCAGACGTGAACGCAGCGAGTGCTCATTTTGGTAGACTAAAAATGATGTGCTCCATATCTTCCGAATAACCTGAGGGTCAGCGCTGCACATGCAGCCTCTGACCGAGAAGATGATTAGGAGGCCAAATTGAGTACACCATCCTCGATGCTAGAGAGTCTGACCTCGTTCGAGGTAGTCGGACTGAATTCCAAATTCAATTTCAGCGATGGTCATGCATATCACAGTCCGCCGAAAGAGCTGGTAGGGGTCTATTCGAACCTTCAGGAGGTTTGGGCGGCTGCGACAGCTTCTACGATACCGGACGCGGAGCATGGCTTCAAGAACGCGTTGGCTGAGCTCATACATTCACCTACTCTGGAAGCGCACCAATTTTTCTCGGTGCTTCCTACCGCATCAAACTCCATCGATATCGTTGCTGCTTGGTTGCACATGCGTGGCATGCGCACTGGGCTGCTCGAGCCGGCCTTCGACAATTTACCATTGATGCTGAGGCGCAGGGATATCGAGCTTCATCCGATTCTGGAGCGAGACCTGCTCGATCTCGCAGAGCTCGAGAGAAAGATCGACGCTCAGCAGCTCGACGCCCTGTTCGTCATTTTGCCGAACAATCCGACCGGCTTTACGCTGAATCTGTCGGATTTTCAGAGCCTGTGTGAGCTGTGCGAGCGGAAAGGTGTAACCCTCATCGTCGACAAGACCTTTCGGCTCTATGCACGTGAGGTTTTCGACGACTACGCGATCATGCAGTCAAGTGGGGTTGAGTTTCTGGTGGTCGAGGATACCGGAAAGACGTGGCCGACGTTGGACCTAAAGGTGAGTTTACTGGTGTACAAGGACACCATCGCCAGCGAACTGCGCATGTTGTACGAGGAGATCTTTCTTTGCTCCTCGAACTTTGTCCTGATTCTGCTCACCAAACTCATCGAGCGAACGGCGCAGAATGGGCTTGCTCAAGTAGTACACAAAAATGCCGCTGAGCGATTGGCGCTGGTCGGAGACGCCTTGGTCGGTTCTTCCCTTGAACTCATTCCGAACAGACACAAAACTGTGCTCCCACTCGCTTGGATCGACTGCTCGGGATCCGGTATGTCCGACCTGGAGGTCGTGGCGCACATGAAGCAGTACAGTCTCGCGGTGCTGCCGGGAAGAAATTTCTTCTGGAACAGCCCCGAAAAGAATACCTGCTTCATCCGAGTGTCCCTGATGAGGCCAACGATGATGTTCCACACCGGACTCAAGGCGCTCAAGAGGGCGGCATCCCACTTGCCGGCACCGGTCCCGCCGCTCTTGCAAATCGCCTAATGTCGTGTGGTCTAACGGAAATAGGAGAACAATCATATGATAGTAAAGAATTACGAGATGCCCCAGCCCGAGCAATGGCGAGTCTGTCATCAGGACACCGTAGATGTGTTCCGCGACATGTCGTTGGAGCTGAGTGACGAGGCTAATGCGGACCTCTTGGTGTGGAAGAATGCCATCTCCAATCCCGAGATCGCGTCTGCGATGTCTCAGCCAGATTGGCCCAACCGACTGCTGTCTGGGCTGTCGAACGATAAAGGCTGGAGCTGGACCATCAAATCATCCCTGAACACCGAGACAGAGCGCGCGTGGAGCTGGGGTGAATTGATGGAATGCACCGCCAACGCGGCGGGTGTAAATGGTAACCCAGTGGGAAATGTGGCTGTCACCTTGACTGTCCGCGAATACGAGGAGAAGGCATCGGGCGTCGGAGGTTTCGAGTGGTGGAGAGACCGCCTCGAGAAAAATCTGTGTGGAGACCCCTATGTTGAGGCCTTCCTTGCGCAACTGACTCACATCCTGAAAGAGACCCAGGCTACTGGTTTGAACCTGCATGTCGAGCAGATCTCGATAATCCTCTCCAAGGATGCTGCGAGTCCGGTGGCGACGCTCACGCCGACTCTGCACTCCGACATGTACTACGGAGTACGCGAAACAGCGCTCGTCTCGCTCACCGAGACGGGAACGACTGGGTTCTCCGGTACGTTGTTCGCACCGACTGTGAGAATGGATAGTTTGGAGGCAGAACGGCCCATCGATGTGCACAAGATGCTGCGCTTGTTGGAGAGTCAGCCGATCGTGGAAGCTCGCAGTGGAGATCTGCTCCTGTACAGCGGGATGATCGGACCTGACGGCGCAGTTCTCACCGCGAACGGAGTTCCGCATATTTCGCCGGATCTACCAGGGCACAGCGCTCGGGTAGTCATCCTGATGCGAAACGTAAAGTGATGAACGACCTCTGTGCATAGAATGACTTCGAGAGTAGGGGCCCTTACGATGACAACAGCCGTAGCAGACGTGACGTTCGATCAACACAGCGCTTACAAAGATGCCGAGACCGGTAGCGACAGGAGAGCTAATCCCTACACCGGTGACGATGTCAGGCAGCTGTGGAGATATATGTCCTCTCAGGGCACCCGTGAAAGCTTACAAGAGCTACACACACGCTCATCGTGGAGGGGCATCTGTGCGTTGATGAGCGATTGGGCCGTCGTCTGTATGAGTGTCGCGGCAGTGGTAAAGTTCGGCTTTTTGCTCGCGCCTCTGGCGATTGTGCTCATCGGTAGTCGACAACGAGCGCTCGTAGTTCTGGCTCACGAAGGAGCTCACGGCGCGTTGCATCCGAGACGTGCGATTAATGACATTCTTGCCCGATACTGTGCTTGTCTTCCTATGTTTCTGGACTACTCCGTCTTCTGTAAGAGCCATGCCGAGCATCACCGCTATCTGGGAGATCCTGAGAAGGACACGGATTTTCTCCACTCGGAAGAGGACATCGCCAAAGGGTGGTGGTTCGTCTACAGCAAGCAATTCTTCTCGCTCGACAACTGGCTCGCCGGTGGCCCATTGGGTGGGCTACGCTCGGCTGACTGGTATCAGAGGTTGCTAGTAGCGCTGTACTGGAGCACACTCATGGCGTTGATTGCGGTCTCGTGTTCTACCACAGCAGCCCTTACGTTCGCCGCTCTGTGGATAGTTTCGCGCGCGCTCGTTCATCATGCGATCATCTCCTTCGTGATCATCTCCGATCACGTGGGATTGCGTCCCGGAGCTTCTATCCTTAACTTTGCGCGAAATCACAGCCGCACGAGTCCCCTGCGCTGGCTGATTCACCCGCATTGCAACGGACTTCATCTCACCCATCACCTCTTGCCAGGACTGCCATTCCATTCACTGGCAGCTGCCGATAAGCTTCTCATGACGTGGCCCAAGTACCGGGAAGCTTCCCACTGTAGCTCATACTTCTTTGGGAGAAACAGCGCGATTCGGTCGTGGTGTGGAGAGAGTACCGTCACTGCTACTTCTGGAGATGAGCGGTGAGCTGTACCTGTGCCGACAGTGAATACGGGATGCTCCAGGAAGTGGTCTTGGCGCCACCGATCCCGTTTCCCGCGGATTTCGATACCAATTGTATCGCTGCTAGTTGCGACTATCCACGAGCAGTCGCTCAGCACAAACAGCTCGTTGCTGCTCTGACCTCGCGAGGGGTGTACTGTCACATCCTCGAGCCTGACCCCTCCTTGCCGTATCAATGTTATACGAGAGATAGCGCAGTAGCGACTCCGTGGGGTTTACTCGTAACGCGAATGGGGTTTGCTCCCCGTCGCGAAGAGCCAGCCCGAGTCGAAGCCTTCGCAGAAAAGCTCGGAATACCGATTTGGCGACGAGTGGAGAAGGGCACTATGGAGGGAGGAGATGTTCAGTTGCTCCGCCCTGGAGTGGTAGCGATCGGTTGTAACGGAGGAAGAACGACACTGGACGCAGCGAATCAGGTCGCCGCGTGGTTTCGAGAGATGGGCTGGAGCGCCCGTGTTCTTGCGTATGCGGAGTCCCTCATTCACCTCGATCAGATTCTCGGGGTCATCGACGCTACGAACTGCATACTGTGTGAGGGCACACTTCTGGACCAGGACGTGGAGTGGCTGCGCCATCTTGGGTTTACAATTCACGTCGTTCCTCAAAGCAGCTGGGAGGACCTCCCCTGCAATGTCGTTTCCCTGGGTAACGGAAGTATCGTGACGGTGGACCGCAATAGGGTACTGAATCAGAAGTTAGCTGAAAAAGGATTCGACGTGATATCGCTGCACTTGGATGAGTACGTGCGTGATTTCGGCGGCCCTCACTGTCTGACCCTTCCCATTCGTCGTTCGTCGTCAGTCGGCGAAACAGCTGACTTGGCATCCCCCAAGAGGGCGAAGGAGTGCAGCAAAAGCTTGAGCCTCGTCTAAACCATCGGTGAGAGGTTAGTCAGGATGCCCGAGCCGTGATGCGCTCGGTGAAGGCTGGCATAGCACACCTATCCCAGATGAAGTCGAAGAGCTTGGATGCCGTATCGGCAAACCGCGCATCCTTGACGATTACCACTCGGGGTATAGGGCCCGTGCATAGCAATGCTACTTTCGACCCGTAAATGAACATGGGGTGATCGGAAAAATACTGGTCCGGTACCACCCGGTAATTCTCGAGAGAGTCGACACTCAATTGCTCAGAGGTCCGTATCAGGAGTCGCGTCGAAATGCGAGCCTCTCGTCGCTTGCGTGACTGCTCAATGAGGTACTCCGCGCCCAAATCCTGAACGGCTCTTGTCTCGTTGAGGAACGCTATGGATATCTCTCCGCCGGTATTGCAGAGCGTCTCGTACATATCTTCTACCAGAATCCGGTTTGCTTCTGGACCTTCGTAGGTTTCGATCATTCGGTCTAGTAACCGAACCCCAGAAGCCGACAGGAACTCGATACCTGCCCGCTCGAGGGTGGTCTGAATTGCCTGCATAGTGTCGTTGCGGGGTACGCCGAATCTATTCTCTATATTCTTGATGGTAGCCCGTGCTACGCCTGATTCCTGCGCGAGCCGTTCCTGCGACCAATCGAGAATTCCCCTTGCTGCTCGTATTTGCTTGTCGTCAATCATACGCTACACCTCGCTCGGTATGGAGTCAGGGCTAGAGGCACGAACGCTCCCTCGTTTCGATTCGGTTTCATGCCACTGAAGAATGTTGCCGATCGCCATCGCCTCCTGCCTGTCCAAGGCCTCCCGCGTCAGCCAGCCGTAATCGGGGGTCAGGAACACGTTAGGGAGCGATCGAAAAACGTCACGCAGATCAGCGTCCTGGAGCTCATCAAACCATACTGTTAGGTCTCCAGACCGGCAGCGATCGAGAAGCGCAGAACAATCTACCGTCTCGCTCCGCGCTGGAACGAGGAGAATGGCATCTTTGTTCAGGAGTTGAATGCGTTCATGCGACAATAGACCGCGTGTCGAAGATGTGAGCGGAACAGACACCACAACCACGTCAGATGACGAGAGTAGTTCATCGAGGGGGAGTCGTGGGTACTCTGAGTTGGCCGAGAGATTTCGCGAATGCGTTACAACATGCATTCCGAGAGCCTGCGCTGCCTTGGCAACTCTACCGCCAATAGCCCCGGGTCCAACGATTCCGATAGTACGCCCGCCCAATTCACGCCCCATGAATCGCTGAACATCCCAGCCCCCCTGGGCTACGTGCTCGAACGCAGACGGAATATGACGACTGAGTGACAAGAGCACTCCGAGAGTAAGCTCTGCTACGGAGGCTGCAGCGTATCCCGGCACGTTCGTTACTGTCACTCCGAGGCTCTTGAGTTTCTCGAGTGGAAAATGAGAGGTATCGGTGTGGCAGGTGCCGACATATCGCAAGCGAGGAGCTCGATCCGGGAGGAAACTAAAATCATCGAACACTCGCGTTATGATCGCTTCCGCATCGCGCAGGTCTGCTTTTTCGAGCATCCCTGTGAAGTCATCGGGTGTTTTGACAACGGTGACTCGAGAGGCTATCGCTTCCAGAGCTGGCATACATAGATTCGGCATCGAGTGTTTGTCGAAATCATAGACTACGATCTCCTTGAGCTTGGAATCCGTCTGTATCGTTATCACGGTAGCGCCTTCTTTAGTGTCATGTAGGGGGCAGTATCGAGGGTTGCTTCCTCGCTCCATACGTCTTTTGCCCTCTCGGGCGTCACGAGTGCACGAACCTCATTCGCCACGTGTGCTCGGACCAGTTGATTCGAGGGAGCTGAGAGCACCTGTGTGATTAAGCTTGCTATTTTCGTGCAATCCGCTGTGTCGTAGCCGCGCGATGAGATCCAGGGTGTGCCGAGCCGTATTCCTCCGGCATCAGACATCTTCTTGGATTGGTCAGAGGGGATCGATTGCCTGCTCGAGAGGATTCCGACCTCTTCGAGTAGGGTCTCTGCTTCCGTGCCAGTCAAACCGTAAAGCTTCTTTACGTTTACCACCAGATAATGTTTGTCAGTCCCCGCCGTGAACAGCGCGTCGGCCGGGAATGCTGACGCTAAAACCTGTGTATTTCGGATAACCCGATGAGTGTACTCCTTGAACTCAGGGGACTGGGTCAACGCGAGCGAGTGCGCCTTGCTGGCGATTGCAAAGAGCGGAAAGCTGGATTGAGTGCCAGGATGTACTGCTCGTTCGATGAGATCGGCGTACTCTCGTTTGCACAAGATGATTCCGCCGAAAGGGCCTCGCAGAGTTTTGTCTATCGACATCGTCACCGCATCGGCGCGAGGTACTACGTTCGGTATGGCGCCTCCCGCGATCAGGCCAGCTTCGTGGCTGAGATCGAGCATCAATTTGGCTCCCACCGAATCGGCGATTGATCGGAGTTGGTCGACGTCAAACAAGCGCGGATAAGACGATGAGCCGCATACAATCAGCTTCGGTCTCTCGGTATCTGCCAGCGAGCGCAGAGCGTCGTAATCAATCAGCTCATCTTGTCCCACCCCGTAGTGTACGAATCTGTAGTGGCGTCCTGAGAAATTCGACCGCAACCCATGTGTGAGATGCCCGCCGGCCTGAAACCCCAGGGCCAGCGCGGTGTCACCGCTGGAGAGAAACGCATGAAAAACTGCTTGATTCGCCTGGCTACACGAGTGCGGTTGAAGATTCGCATGCTCCGCGCCGAAGACTTTGCAGGCGATCTCGATAGCCTTGTTTTCCAACTCATCGTGGAGTCGAGCACCGGCAAAGGGGCGTTTCCCTACGAGCCCCTCCTGTATCATGCTCCCCGCGTACACTGGATTGCTCGCGACAGCCGCCGGGAATGCGTTATCACTTGCGATCAGATTGATCACGCTTCTTTCGTAGTCTCTCAGCTCAGTGCCGATGGCGCGAAGAGCATCGATATCTTTTTGGTAGGTTGTCGTGAACATATTTGGCTCTCTCGTAGTAAGTTATATCTCGCACTTGATCAGTCGACGCTTGTGGGAACGTTCCGGGGGCATCTCAGAGCGCTCGTCGATCCGAATGTGGAGGCCGCTATCTCCGAACAGCTCTTTTAGTCCAGTCGAGAAGGTCGTAATGAGCTCCCTGTTGACCACCTGTGTCGGATTGGCTGGCACGACGGTAACAACCACCTCGTCTAATTTCTTCTGCACGATCTGGAATCCTGCGAGGTTCGCTTCGGGAACCAGCAGAACCCGGTCGTACAGAGACATGATCAGATCCGCCGGCACATTACCGATCGTACGACTGATGAGCTGTTGATCGGTCCTACCCAGAAAGGACTCGAGATATCGGAATCGGTTGCAGCAAGCGCACGGTGCGAGCCCCGAGGCAACCTTCACATTATCTCCCTGACGATACCGAATGAACGGCATGAAACCGTTTATCAGGCTGGTCAATACGACCTCGCCCATTCCATCTCCGTCGGGATTGATGACATCGAGGCGCACGTTGTCTTCCACGATGTGGTATCTGCCCTCGGAGCATTGCGTTGCGATCAAGCCCATTTCGACCGATGAGTACTCATCGGAGACAGGAGCTCCGAGCATCTGAGCGATCCTACGTCTCTGAGCCTCAGTGCTCGCCTCGGAGTTGGTGTTTATGGCTCGAATGCCGAGCTCCGAAGGATCAGTAACGAGCTCACACAGACGATCCAAATAAGTAGCGAACCCTCCCAGGATAGCTGGGCGAACCTGTTTGAGGTGTTTCAACGCCAGCTCAGGCGGGCAGTCGTTCGAGAGAGTAAATTGCGGATACTTACCAAGCAGGGATGAAAATGGCGGGCTCGCCACATAGATCTTGTAGAACAGATCCTCGGGCTGACGCTTTTCGCCCAACATCTGGTCGAGGTAGCGCATCACCTGCATCGTATCTTGATGGATCATCGCTGTGTCAAAGCGCGAGGTGAGCACATTACCTGAGGAGCCCGAGGTAGTAGAGGAGTAGCACTCAGCAAGGGTGGGTGCGAGATTCGCCTTCCCGAACAGCTCTGCGTTCTCGATGATGTCCTGTTTGGTAATCATTGGAAGAGCGTGGTAATCGGCCCAGCAAGCGATGTCTCCGGTTTCGAACCCGACTTGGCGGTAGAGCTTGTTGTAGAACGGGTGCGTACGGTAGGCGTAGTCCACGAGCAGTGAGATGCGTTCGAGCTGCCACCGTTCGATTACCTCCGGATCCGAGCGTGTCGCTGTGTGCAGCGCACTCTTGGATGATTCCCACTTCTGCAAGAACTTGCGCTGACGTTCAGGGGTCTCGGCAACCTTCTTGTTGCTATGAATAAACGAGCTAATTTCGGAAAGTTCGTTGTGGTCTTCTTGTAGTGCAAACATGAGCTCTCCCCCTTTCGGTCACTGTGGCTTGTCAAAAAGATTAATATGCGTAACCAAACCCCTACACAACGAATAAGCGCGAGTCTGAGATCCTTTCTGAATCTCTGGTGAGTGAGAAAGAGGTCCTGACTCCCAACGCTTATGTAAGCGGTGAACGTAGTGGTGATCGGCTCTAGAGCCAGGATGAGCGCCGCTCCTGGGTGGTTGTATCGGTTCCTATAATCGGAGGAGGTAGTGGTACCGAAAACGCGAAGGACTTCTATCGGCTACCAAGCAAGACCGGTTGAAAATACGCTCCGTCTAAGCGACGCACGTTCGTAAATCCCACCTGTTGCATTAACCCAAGCACTGTTTGTACCGAAACGGCGTAGGACTGCGACTTGAAGCGCTGAATCCTGGGCTCCGAATCTCCAGCGGCATTCCTTATGACGTACCAATATGAATCGTAGATGTGTCCCGAGAACTTCCATAGTTGAAAGAGAGCGATGGTCTCATCGCCTATCTTGCGGACACCGTATGGTTTGAACACTTCGCCTTCACGAGGTTCGTTCTCATAATCGCGCATGGTTATAATGCACAGTCCCCCTGGACGAATACATCGATACATCTGATCCAATGCCTGCTTGATCTGGTCATCGCTCAAGAGGTGAGGGAGTGAATTATCACATGAGATGACTACATCAAACGGCTCGTTGACTTGGTCCGCCACGGAAAGTACATCGCTGACGCGTATTCCAATCGCTAGTCCTCGCGCTCGAGCCTCACGTTGTGCTCGTTCCACTGCCGCGGCAGAGATGTCAGCTCCGCTAACTCGGGCACCTCGCTTAGCGAGTCCGATGATCTGCGTGCCGATACCACAGGTAACATCAAAGATGGTAGGGTCAGTGACCTCGAGGTTATCTTTGATGACTGCACTCAACCGGTTGCCTTGATATTCGCACTCATCATCCCAATCATCGAAGATCAGGTGGTAGTAATCGACGAAGGAGTCATAGAACTGCTCGTTCGAGTGGGCATGAATATTTTCGTCATGTGGATTCATAGTCACACAAGCGGATCGGTTCATTTGAACTCACGAGTTCGTCAGATAACCACTCAGTGTATCGTAAGTGGGATGACGAGTTGAATCTAGGAGTATCAGTTGCCAAGACCATGGAAGAGAATTCAGGAGTGCGGTGAGTATCATGTCGCGCTTCCCTTCGCTCGGTATGTTGTACTAGAGGGAGGGAGTTCGAATTCAGTTCCCTCCTACTTACTGGTGCAGGGTTACTCACTAAAGACAGCCGCAACCCCTACTTCTCGTATGCTCACAAGCCGGCCAGCTCTGAGTATCGGGGTCGCCCCCGACCAACCTCCTACGACAAACCGATCAATCCGCAACTATCTGAACCCTGCAACGAAATGGGAGCGGCTGTGTTCAAGATCAAGCATAAATTGGTTGAAAGGGAGTTTTGTCCCGAAGCATAGCGTTGAGGATAATGATTGTTTTCCTCATGGCGGCGACGATGGCGACCTTAGTGGCTTTACCGGTCTTTCTGAGAGACTGATAGAAGGATTTGATCGTTGAGTTGCAGCGTATAGCGGTTAGAGCGCACATGTAGAGTGTTGATCGAACAGCACATCTGCCTCCCCAGATACGTCGCTTACCCCTACAGGAAGCGCCACTGTCGTCGGCAAATGGAGCTACTCCGACCAGAGCTGCTATAGCTGATTTAGAGAGAGTTCCAAGCTCAGGGAGAAAGGCAACCAGAGCGGCGACAGAGAGGTCTCCAATCCCCTTGAACCCTTTGAGAAGGGAGAGCTTTGAGGCGAACTCAGGAGATTGAGCAACTGCCTTAATCTGAGCCTCGAGAGCCTTACACTCCTTCATGAGCCACGAGATGTGACGCTTCAGGGAGCGGATAAGGAACTTGTCCTGAATGTCCGCAAGGCGGTTACGCTCCTGGGTTATCATGCGAATAATGTCGTTTCGCCGCATTACGAGCACCCGTAGCTTTTGAAGCTCCTGACTAGGTGCAGGGGTCGGAGCAACCGGTACCGTCAGAGCGTAGCGAGCTATGATACGAGCATCGATACCGTCAGTTTTGGCTAGTTGCCCGACAGCCTTAGCAAAGTCTCTGATTCGTTTTGGATTGACCACAGCAATCGGTATCGAGAGCTCAGTTGCTATCTGAAATAACGCAACGTGATACTTACCGGTCGACTCCACGACCAGGAACAGCTTTGGTAGCTGCTCCCGTAGCTTGAGCAGCCTCGCTTTGATTGCTGATGCCGTGTTGTCGACCCTGAATAGGTGGTTATCTTCCCCCCGACAGCAATCGAGCTGAGCCTTTGATACATCGATTCCTATTACGTTGCTTTCCGTGCTAATCATAGTATTCCTTGTAGTGGTCCGGTCTGAGGAAGCTCGTCCTTGTACCAATACGAACTGCGGAGAGTCACATCCGGTTCAGGCGGCTGTTCGAGCTTATCAGAAAGAACCGAGGAGGCGTTCCTTGCTCCCATGCGCGTTTAAGCTAGGGCGACCTCGAACTGCCTCCTCGGCGGACCCCTCTTTCTGCCTCTGGTTTCAAAGATACAAAAGAAGAGCCCCTACCAACATACAAGGGCGACCGTGTCGGCCACCGCGCTCCCCAGCGACACCGAGCATTTACACCCAGAATCAACTTCCCAAACACCAAAATTTGAGTAGCCCTCACCTGCATATTAGACTACAGCCAACCCTTCACGGAGACCCACATGTTCGCTAATCAAATGTCTGCTCGCCTTGGTGGAATGAACGACGGCAAAGTGATTGTGAACGGCTTTGATAAGAGCCGAACCCTAGCCGATTTCATGACCAGGACCGGTGTCGCACAAGAAGAGATCCACGAGATCCGTTGGCTGCGAGAAGGATCAATCGGAGTTCATTTCAAAGATCCCTCTCGCGCCCAGGAATACGCTGCTACGGTAAACGGACGACGCTAGAGATAGAATTGCGGGTGTCTGTTATCCATATCCTTTAGCCCCATGGAAGGCCGACCGTGCCGATCGCCGTTCGCTGGAACAGGCGACTTCCCTCATCAAGAACAAACGATAGGCGTATACCTACTCGCTCATCTCGCCGATCCCAACAGAAAATCAGGAGGGACGGCGTCCTCGCCGTCCGCTCATGCAACATCGGACCGGCATTCAGCCCAAAGTTTTGCATCTTTGATTTGAATCCTCTATACCTTCCGAAACCGCCAACTTTTACCGCCACACTCAGGCCTAGCAAGGTTAGCGGATGTCAGTGCTATTTCACCTAAAAGGTAAAGCCGTATGAAACTAGTGCTCTCCCTGTTACTGCTTATCATTAGCGGCTGCTCTGAAGGCGATGTCGGTAGCCAAAAAAGCGGCAATACCGCTAATTCAAAATCAGTGGCCGCAGTTCGGAACGAGTCCTCGCCACAACAGGGCCCTGAAGATGTTCTCCTGAAGTATCTCGATGCACAACTAAAGGCTGGGATGTTCAGCAAATCGAAAGAGACGTATCGATTGCTCTCACAAAAAGATAAGGACACCACAACGGAGGAGGAATATTTATCAAGAGGTGCATCAGGCGCCTCGAGTCTGTCGCAGGCCGTAGCGACCGCCCTTCTTGAGAAGATATCGCATACGATAAAGACCAACGTAGCCGAGGGTGACACCGTAAGGATTGAAGTTGAGACCTCATTCCCGGATCTCCCTGATGATATTCAAGGGGCGATAGTGAAGACAGACGACGCAGATCTAGAGAAGAAGGCCCTCTCATATTTGAAGTCGGATGCTGTGCGATTAAAGACTACTGTCGAACCCTACACGCTCGTAAAAGAGGCAGAAGGATGGAGAGTCTTTCTTGATCTGGGTAAAGAAAAGAGGATCCGCGCACTTGTCGACCAAGCAGAGGCGTTGGTACCAAGCCTAGACATGCTCGGCCCAATTGATGGCGTAGTCTTGGAGTCAATGAAGTCCAAACTTCTCTCAGCGCAGGAAAAATACAAAGAGGCTTTATCGTTGGGAGATGATTTCAGAGCGAAAAGCAATCTTACATATCTCGAGGAGAAGATAGATAAGTTAAGGTTCTACGAGCAGTACAAAGACAAGCTTGAAATCAAGAATGTTCGGGTAGCGGAAGGTCGCTACGGTGGCCAAGGAGTTTTTGGTGAAATCAAGAACAACGGAGACGTTGCTCTCACCAGAGTGGGAATAATCATTTATTTTCTCGACAAGAATGGCAGTGCGGTACATGAGATGACACAACACCCGGTCTTCATCACCAAAACAAGTTTCGGAGAAGACGCGATCCCCCTCAAGCCGAACTATAGCCGCCAATTCGGCTATAAAGCCGATAGTGCCCCGAATGACTGGGCTGAAAAGGTCAAGGTTGTGGTGTCGGACGTCGAAGCGGAGTGAGCTTTTGGGCTCCCAACGTTTTGATAGTGAAAGCGACCGTGTAGGTCGCCGTTCGCTGGAACAGACAAATCCCCTCATCAAGGACAAACGATAGGCGTACGCCACTCGCACGCCTCACCAATCCCAACACGGAACCCAGGAGGGACGGCGGCCCGCCGTCCGCAGAGTGGCGGGAGGAGATACTTCGGCGCCTTTGCCATGAACGTTATTATCGGAGGAGAGCGATAGAAGTTGTGTGCTAACTCCGAAAAATAGTAGCCCCGGTACAGGGACAAAAAATAGTAGCCCCGGTACAGGGACAAATTCGAACCATCAAACAGACGGCCCTAAAGATATGTAATATCAGCTAGATGCAACGTGATCGCCAACAAAATCTTGACAAATCCAGACATGTCATGACATCATAAATAAATGGCTCCTACTGAAAAGTTCAGCTCCAAGATGGACAAAGAAGTCCTCGCACGCCTGCGCACGTATGCACAGAGCTCCGATAGGTCCATCTCCCACATCGTCTCCGAAGCGGTCGCTGAGTATCTCGGAAGAGTCGAAGTCCGCCCCGCATTTCGCAAAGCAGTAGACGAAGTCATCAGCGAGAACGAAGAGCTTCTGAAAGAGCTCGCTCGATGAAAGAGACCCTCTATCCGACCCTCGAGGAGGCTCTCTATCTGCACGAAGTTCTCATCCAACGCTTTGGTGGCAAAGCCGGAGTGCTCGACAAAGGACTTCTCGAAAGCGCACTAGCTCGCCCCAGATCCGGCTACTACCGATCCATTTCGGAGCAAGCCGCCGCTCTTATGCAAAGTCTGGCGATGAACCACCCATTCGTAGACGGAAACAAAAGAGTAGCGTTCGCGCTCACAGCGGTTTTTCTAAAACTGAACGGATTGAAGCTCTCCGTAGAAGCGAAGGAGGGTGTACGCTTCGTCGAGATTACCCTCATAACAGAGAGGGCGATTCTTCAGACGATCACCGATTGGATAGAAGCCCACGTGAAATAGTTACCCCATAAACGTGCGCAATTATCAAAACCCACCAACCCCAATGGCGACCGTGCCGTTCGCCGGAACGCACGACCTGCGCTATCTCCGCCGATTAAGATATCTCCGAGGAAGGTGCGTTAAAGGTAGACGGGAAAATGCCCCTCCACACAAAGCCGATATAACGCTATCCTTGTGCCACTTGAATCATCGGATCGGTTCACATGAATGCCCTACGCGAATGGATTGAGAGCCATCTCGGCACGACGATGGCTATCGGAGCCGCCTTCGGGTTGTTAGTGCCCGGCTGGTCGGCCGTACCCGCATGGGTCGTTGTGGCCATGCTCGGATTTATCATCTATCTAGCGTGCTTCCGAATCGGTGTCCTGTCGATACGAACGTTCTCCTTACCGCGAATCGCTGTATTTTTTTTACTCCGCTTTGTGGCGCTGCCGATCGTTGTTTTCTTCTGTGCACGGGCGTTGCTGCCCAAGTATGTTCTCCCGCTCGTGGTGCTCACGGCGATGCCGGCAGGAGTGGCTGCTGCTGCTTTCACCGGCTTCTTAGGCGGCACAGTATCACTCGCCTTTGTTCTGGTGGTTCTGACAAATCTCTCCACCCCGATCCTCGTACCCCTGGTCATGCGGCTAACGGCGGGTACGGTGATTCACCTCGATACGTTGTCCATTTTTTTCACGTTGGCTCTGGCCATCTTTGTGCCGATGGCGCTGTACGCGGTTACTCGCAACATGCGCTTGGTGAAGTTACAGGTGGAGCGCTTTGGCCGCAGTACCACCGTAGTGGTCGTAGCACTCATCATCATGTTGGTTGTGGGCGCACGGCGAGAATTCTTCCTGGAACGTCCAGGCGACCTTCCCGAGCTGCTACTCGTGAGCTCATTGGGCTTCGTTATACTATTTCTCTCGGGTTGGTACCTGTATCCCGCACGCTCGCGGGAAGATCGAATAGCCTGCACGATATCGTCAGGCTGTAACAACGTTGCCCTAGGGGTGAGTATAGCAGCGATGTATTTCCCGCCGGAGGTTGGATTGTTCCTTATCATCTCGGAGATCCCTTGGATGTTAGGCCCAGTCGTTATGAGGAAAGTTTTAGGACGCAATCTCTAGAGAACTACCCTAAATCTGGCTCAGTAGAATCAGAGCGCACCCGTCCGAAAACTCTCATGCGATAGTTTTTCCTCTGTACCGGGGCTAGTGCGGTCAATGAGGGAATCAGGGATATCAGAGTCGATAGGAAAGGTCCCAGAGACACTGGATGGCTGAGATAAAGGATCACGCGAGAGCGCACTCTGGATACACGTACCCCCCGCGAATCGGAGATCGCAAAAGACCGATGGTGTGGAGCCTAGTAGCCTAGGACATTTGCAAGCTTCGGCATCGAAGGAGGGTACAACCCAGGAGGATAGGGAACGGTAAGGTCCCCCGTCTTCCACCTTTGTCGAACTGCTCGTGCTCTGTGCATGAGCTCCTTAAAGAATCTTATAAAGGTGACGCGCACACTTCGCTTCT
>JBILEW010000094.1:0-14529 GCA_044351885.1 Bdellovibrionota bacterium | reverse complement strand
CACGGCGCCACCTAACAAAAAGCACCACATTCAGGCGGGACGGCGTCCCCGCCGTCCGCGAACGTTCGAACAATCGATCCAATGCGCAATTGCTCAATCGGTCTCCTCCGCGAATGTTCGAATGGTTGATCCCATTCCCGAACCTCCCGGACGGCGGGGCTAAGCGACCTCCGACAAGTCCCAGCGAATCTCGGCGATACCATGCTGGCGAAGGTACTCGTTAGCCTTCGAGAAATGACGGCACCCTAGAAACCCTCTGTGAGCCGAGAGCGGTGACGGATGCGGGGCCTCCAGCACGAGGTGCTTGGTACGGTCTACGAAACTCGCCTTCTTCTGCGCGTAGGCTCCCCACAAAAGAAAAACAATGTGCTCTCTCCGATCATTGAGCTCTCGTATGACTCTATCGGTGAAGCGCTCCCATCCACGATTAGCATGAGAGCCCGCCTTTCCCTCTTCTACGGTCAGAACTGCATTGAGCAGAAGGACTCCCTGCCGAGCCCACGCTTCCAGGCACCCGTGCTTGGGGCGTTTGATACCGAGATCGCTCTGAAGTTCGAGGAAGATATTGACGAGCGATGGCGGAGGAGGCGTAGGAGGTTTGACTGAAAAACAGAGTCCGTGCGCTTGCTGAGGTCCGTGGTAGGGATCTTGTCCGAGGATGACCACCTTTACCTCCTGAAACGGCGTGAAGGTAAGCGCGTTGAACACCTCAGTGTTCTTTGGGTAGATCGTCTTTCCGGAGCTTCGCTCTGCCTCTACGAATTTGAGCACTTCTGCAAAATATGGCTGCTCTTTCTCGCCTGCGAGCACATCCTTCCAAGTGGTCGAGCAACCAGCACCGCTCAGTCCATCATTCGAAATTGGAAGGTGTTCGGCGTTGTCCATGCTCAATACTCCTTGGCCTCCTCTATCTCCCGAAGAATTTGCAGATATGACTCGTATCGCCACGGCGCGATCTCTCCGCGCTCGACAGCATCTCGGACCCCGCACTGTGGTTCAAGCAGATGCTTGCAATCGAGGAAACGACACCCCGATTTGAACTGCGCAAATTCATCGAAGGCCGCCTCTACGGCTTCGACCGATACATGAGATAGCCCGAAGAACTGGACACCTGGAAAATCGATTATTATCTTGCGTGCGCCTTCTACACGCTCGTATAGGAATCCCCGCGGTTGAGAAGTAGTCTGCTTCCCCTGACCCGTCTTTACACTCACGTCCCCCGTGCGCGCCTTTGCATCTGGAACAAGACGATTCAGGATCGTGCTCTTCCCGACCCCCGACACTCCGCACAAGGCCGCGACACGCACCTGAGGTGCCTGTATCCGACGCTCGAGCTCGGCGAATCCCTCGCCGAACTTGGCGCTACATGCGAGCAGTTCGATCCCCACTCTTTGGTAGAGGGAGAAAAGCTCCATTATCTCCGTGACACCAAGGTCTGCTTTGTTGATAACCAGGATCGTAGGAATGGCTTGAACTCGCGCTGCTACCAACATTCGATCTATGACAACAGGATTGAGCGCATTACCAACCGCTGTGATCACACACAGAAGATCGATGTTGGCCCCCATTCTCTTGACGGTCCCACGGTACGATCGATAGAGGTTTCTAGTGGATGGATTAATTTCCGTGACGAATATGCGCCCATCTCGAACTTCGTACGAAACGTGATCTCCTGGAGCTATCTCGAGAGTGCGCGAAGAGGTGGTGCCGGATACTATGCTTTCGTCCTCTGCCAAGAGAGACACATGGCGCCGTGAAACCTCCAGCACCTGTCCAGTTCCTCGTGTATGTGTCGTGTCCGGTTCGTTACGCACATTACGTACCTTACGCGAGGGCGCACGACTTGACGAGGGCAACAGGCATCCGGACGGGATCTTTTTGGGCGAAAGTGAAGTAAACTCGGCGATTATACGTCTAGGAGGATGGAATTAGGGAAGCTAGTGGTTATACAAATTATATAATACAGTGGTCGAAAGCTTTATGGTTTCTCAATACGCTATGTGGAATCAGCATCTCAAGGTACATGTGGCCCGGTCTAGTCGACGGTCATTTCCCTTCATTCCGGGATTGATTTTTATTGTTCTCGGCCTGCTGGTGCTTTTTGCTCCTCGGCTTTTGATAGCTGCTATCGCTACCGTCCTCTTCCTGATTGGAGGGCTCCTGTGTTTCGTGGCTTGGAAGTTCATGCAGTTCAAGCGCCAACTCACCACCTTAGCGCGTGATTTGGACGGACGGATCCAGGTTCAGGCGTTTCATGTAAAGGAACCAAAGGGTTCCTTTACGGACGCTGAGGACAAGAAGATTATTTATCACTAGTAGCAGGCTCCGGGCTGGAACGGCCCGTGCACAACGTCGATCGACAGGATTAGACCATCTGGTCTTCGGCACCGCCGCCGCCGATGACGATCTTGCCTTCGGCCTCGAGCTTTCGAACGATATCGACGATGCCTTGCTGAGCCTTCTCCACATCTTTGAGTTTTACAGGCCCCAACGCCTCGAGGTCCTCTTTGATCATCTCGGCAGCGCGCTGTGAAACGTTGCGGAATATGAGATCCTTGAGATCTGGGCTGGCTGTCTTGAGTCCAAGCACGAGTTGCTCGCGAGGTACGTCTTTGAGTACGGTCTGAACTCCACGATCGTCGATCTTCTTGACGTCCTCGAAGGTAAACATGAGGTTGCGGATCTGTTCGGCCAGATCCGGAAACATCTCTTCGATCTCGGTGATGATGCGCTCCTCGTTGTTGCGATCGACGAAATTGAGGATATCCGCAGCCGACTTTGGTCCTCCGATCTCTTCTTCTTGGAGATCGCTACTTCTAAGCTGACTTCGCAACACTTCACGCACTTCGTCTACGACATCGGCCTTGACGTTGTTGAGGTTCGATATACGTATGAGGACGTCTGTTTGCATCTCCTCACCCATGTGCGTGAGCACATTCGCCGCCTGGTCAGGATTCATCTTGGTCATGAGAAAGGCGACCGTTTGAGGATGCTCAGCGGCGATGAAGCCATGGAGGATCTTTTCGGGTACCTCCGCAACGATGGAGCTGATGGGTTCTTTCTTCGCGCCCGTGATGTATTCAATGAGCCCTTCGCCGGCAGTCTCGCCGAATGCGCTCGCGATTACGTCCTTGGCGAACTCGCGGCCGTCGACGAGCATGGTGTCGCCAGCGCGCAACATACGCCGGAACTCCTGGGAGATATCGAACTGTGTTTCGCGATCGACCTCGGAGACCGACATGAAGGCACGGCTGATCCGTTTGACCTCTTGCTCGTTCAGGTTTTGCATAACCTGAGCAGCCAGCTCCTTACCCAAACTCAGTAGGGTCAAAGCGGCCTTTTCAGTATTGGACAGCTCTCGCGGCATGAACCTAAACCTCCACCTTCAGAACCATATGATGACAGGTTGGGCGTCAGGGTCTCAGATTGATTTCCTTGTATTCCTGTATCGGCGAAATTAGACTGAAGCCATATGAATGGAGGCTCCAACGAGGAACTACTAGCGGCGTATTTTCAGGGCCTTACGGGAACTCCTCCATCGCTCGTGTCGGTATTATGGCCACACGCCTCCGAACGATGCATGTATCGGCTCTCCTCATCGGGCTTTACCTGCATAGGGGTGATAAATCAGGTCGAGGCGGAAAATGAAGCTTTTGTATCCTTCGCAAAGCATTTCAGTGCTGCTGGCCTGCCAGTTCCCGAGATCTATTTCTACGCCCCAGGAAACGGTATTTATCTGCAGCAAGACCTAGGCGATGTCACTCTGCTCGATATCCTTCAGCAGCAACGTCAGAGCTCGGGGGAATCTTTTCCGCACAAAGCAGAGGCGCTGTACAAAACTGCCCTCGAATTCCTCCCGCGTTTCCAAATCGAGGCCGGTTCGACCCTCGATTACACGAAGTGTCACTCGAGCAGCGATTTCTCATCGGATGCGCTCAGTGCAGACATGACATGCTTTGCGCAAGAGCTCGTCCCTCGACTCGCGCCAACGTATGACATCGGCTCTCTCAAGCACGACTTCGACACCTTGATAGCCTTTCTGGCCCGCGCACGGGGCGAATTCTTTCTCTATCGTGACTTTCAGTCACGTAACATCATGATCGTTGATGACTCTCCCTGGTTCATCGACTTTCAAGGAGGCCGAAAAGGCCCCTTGCAGTACGATGTCGTGTCTCTGCTCTATCAGTCGAGCGCCAAGATTCCTCAAAGTTCGCGCCGCGCCTTGCTCAATCATTACCTCGACCACGTGCAGCGTTACACAAACTTCGACCGAGACCAATTCGTGTCGTTCCTCGGCGGATTCATCGTGAGTAGGATGATACAGGTGCTCGGAGTATATGGCAGAGAGGGGCTCGGGGCTGGCAAAGGGTACTTCCTTGCAAGCATACCAACTGCGCTAGACACCCTGCATCGAGAGCTTCACTCTGATTCCTTGGGGATCTCCTTACCCCATTTGCGAAATTGTACAGAGGTCCTCATCTCCGCTCTCGGAAACAAAGCTGCCCCGTAACCAGCTTTCGCAGCAGGGAGGGTGCTGCCTCGCCTCTCGAGCCCAGCCGCACGAACAGTGTGGCGTCATCAAAAACCTCTATGCAAATCTCCTTAGTCAGATAAGGATGGAAGTCGTTCGAAAGAACAAACTCACATGAGTGCGCGGGGCGTCCATACCAATCGTATGAGTGCCTCCACTAATTCTACGTTTGTATCCATATGATCTCGAAGCTCACCTTATACGCGACGTATTTTTTGTCTCTAATACTAGTCGCCACGACGACTCTAGCTGATCCGATTGCGCTCCCGTCTCAAACTCCCACTCCCGCGGCGACATTCCCTTCGTCGCCTAGGGTCGAGGCTCAGCTACTTCTGGATCAACGCAGAAACTTGCTCATATCCTTGCTTACCCTTCCCGAAAAAAATCAAGGTATCGAGCGGGCACGTAAACAGCTCTGTCCAGAGATCGTCACTCCCCCATCGGTCGAAGCTGCCCTCTCAAAGGCCGCCTTGGCTCTCACCGAGACCGATATGTCCGTCGAAGTGGCTTTCGAAAACAAAGAGGGCGATGCCGCGTCGAGCGCGACACCCTTTTCCATGCTCATCGATTTTCGTGAATACGACATACTGCTTCGTTCTTCCCAGCCCCGCTTTGTCAGCGAAGCCGGTGGTGTTTTGCTGAGGCCAGAGAAGGTTGTCGGAAGGACTGCATGGTTGGAAGGTAAAGGCGGCGCAAATATCTTGGTGTACCTGCCACCAGTAGCGGAATGCGGATTACGAGCCGTTGCTCTCTGTCCACGCTCCTACGTACCGCGCGTCGGTCTTCAACGAAACGGATATACTCTCACCGGCGCTCGCTACTATTACTCTATGAAGGCTGATGGTCTCTTCGCGACAGACAAGCAGAATCCCGGTCGCATTCGCGCCAGTATTAACGCCAGCTCGGGAGTATCGCTGCCCGAGCAGTGGTTCGATGAGCAGTTATCGGGGAATACTCCTTCGGCTACATTCAAGCACATCGTGAGCCGCCCCAAAGGAGCCCCCGGGCCGTTCTCATCGATCACCGTGCCTGCGGTAGAATCGATCGGGGCTCGTTTGGAGCTTGGACGGGGCGAGGAGCTGCTGCGGACGATCAACAAACGCACATCTATCGAAATCTCGGAATTTCAACTCCCGGAGAAGCAAAAAGTCGAGGTTCATTTCGCCGACACGCCAGTTGAGGCCGGGAGCTGTTTTCTCGTCGCGAAGTGGGGCGAGACTCAACTATAACTTACTCCGAGCTACCTGCCGGAAAGTATTCGCGCCACCTGCGGTCTACTAGCCGCTGCGTGTCCACATCGCACTCGACCACAGCTGGATACCACGGCTTGAAGCGCGCATCGATGACGATAGGTGGTGTATAGCTCAAGTGATGACGATGCACATTCGTACCGGCTGCGTAAACGTCAGCTGCTGGTTCGAAGCGCGTGAATACAGTCCAGAGAAATGCGCTTGTACTGGAAAGGGTGGCTTCTAGATCGTCAACTACTGCGATGAGAGGCCATTCTCCAAAGCTCGCGTGAGTAGAGATCTCCGCGGCGAGTTTCCTATTACTGTCGAAAGACTCTACCTCGACGACCAAACACCCCGCGCAGAACGGGCAAACCTTGCGCACAGAGGTAGGTGGTGTGCCCCTGTACTCGCGCGGTAAATCACGCTTCGGCTCTCCGCACCCTAGCAGCACCCCTTTACTACCATGGTTCACCTTCGGACCAGAGTAATCGAGGGTATCCATCGCTGTATTCGAAAATATAAACAGGTCTTTCGAAAAGTCTGCGCGTGCCAGGACCGCTTCTAGAACGCGGCGAAAATCGGTCAGGTCGATCGAGGTATCGAGGAGCAGCAAGAACTTCGTCAGTGCGAGCTGGCCCTCACCCAAGATGCGAAACGCAGACTGCAGCGACTCACGTTCATAGCGCTCGTGAACGACCGCCGCTGCCAGTGCGTGGAATCCGGTTTCGCCGTACGACCAAAGATCCTTCACCTGCGGCATGACCAATGGAAACATCGGAGAGAGTAACCGCTGAAGATACTCACCTATAAAGAAATCCTCTTGGCGCGGTTTCCCCACCACCGTTGCCGGATAAACCGCCCCTGCTCTCCGTATGAGCCCCTTACAGTGAAACACGGGATAGTCGTGCTGGAGCGAGTAATAGCCGTAATGATCTCCAAACGGTCCCTCTGGTCGAAGCTCCGTCGGATCTACCTCGCCTACGAGCGTGAATTCGGCAGTAGGTATCAATGGCAACGGTCCAAGAGGATTGTCAGTGAGGTGCATCCGATGACCTACGAGAAGTGACGCAAGGAGCAGCTCTGGCACATTTTCGGGAAGGGGTGCAATCGCTGACAGTATGAGCGCTGGCGGCCCACCGATGACGATATTGACGGGTAGTCGCTCTCCACGCGCCTTGGCAACTGCAAGGTGGTATCCCCCACCCTTCCCTATCTGGCAGTGAAGGCCGGTCGTTACATCATCGTAACGTTGAATACGGTACATGCCGAGATTGTGAACGTGCGTTTCTGGGTGCTCGGTGTATACCAGCGGCAAAGTTACGAAAGGTCCGCCGTCCAAGGGCCAGGTGGTTAGCATCGGTAGCCGACCCAAGCGAGGTGGCGTATCTACGATCATGGACGTATCGAAACGCCTACGAGAGAGCCCGACCCGAGCCAGGTCGAGCAAGGTGCGCCGGTTCTGCCACACCGCACTCAGATTGGGAGGCATCATGGTGTGAGGAAGGCTCGCTATCTCGCGCATCAACTCCTCGGGACGTCCGCCAAAGGCGAGGTCTACTCTACGAGTCGTCCCGAAAAGATTGGTAACGAGAGGAAAGTCGGCGCCCTTGACCCTCGTGAACAGTAGCGCTGGCCCCCCACGGTCGATGATCCGGCGATGTATCTCCGCTACCTCTAGGTATGGGTCGACTTCGCATGAGATTTCAACCAGTTCATGCTCACGCCGCAGAACTTCGATAAACTCGGGCAAGGATCGAGCAGCTTTTCGTTGCGACATGGCGTAGTTCAATCCATCATAGAGAAGAGTCGTTACGTATACCAAGGGCGCCGTATGCCCCGATGATGGTACCGAGCGGCTACCATAGATCACAATAAACGATTGCACAGCAGCGGGAGCTTTCGGTGGGATTTGTTACACGTTCAGTGGATGCGCGCGGGATAGCGACCTTGACCCTCAACGACGAGGGCAACTTGAACGCGATGAGCGAGGAGATGGCGCATGAGTTTTCGGCCGCCGTTGCGGCATTGAAGAGCGATGCCACGCTGCGTGCTGTTATCCTGACCGGCGCTGGAAAGGCGTTTTCCGCCGGGGGACATCTGGCTATGCTAGAAGCCAAGCGTGCGAAGAGTGGCGAGGCCAACCGGGTTGCTATGCAAGCTTTCTACGATGCCTTTCTGTGCATCTTGGATCTCAAGGTGCCTCTCATAGCTGCCTTGAACGGAGCTGCGATAGGCGCCGGTCTGTGCCTGGCGTGCGCCTGCGACGTGCGTGTCGCCTCGACCGATGCGAAACTTGGGTTCACATTCCTTAAGCTCGGCCTTCATCCCGGAATGGGAGCTACGTTCCTCGTTCCTCGAATCGTGGGTCGCAGCATGGCAACCGAACTGCTTCTGACTTCTCGAGTGATCGATGCGAGCGAGGCGTTACGGATCAGATTGCTGTCTCGGGTATGCCCAAGAGACGCAGTTGTCCAGGAAGCACACAACATTGCTCACGAGATGCTCGCCTGCGGCCCTGCCGCTAGTGCTCAGCTACTGGAAACCATGCGCGGCGATATGTCTGAGTTGAAAAATGCTTTAAACCGCGAGGCGCTGTGCCAAAGCATCAACTACGCTGGGGCGGAGTTCGCGGAGGGGCTCGCTGCCGTTAAAGAGAAGCGATTACCGAACTTCCCTAAGGCTTAAGGTAACGCCGATTGCGACTATCAGGACGTGAGCGAGGGAGAACCACATCCCACGCCAGTTACCGGTTTCGTAAGCGACGAGCGAGAGCTTGTATGCGCTGACGACCGTCACCGCAAGGGCCACCCACGTAACCTTGGGCGACAGTAAATTGCATTTTTTCTGATTCATCTGAATGTCGCTCACCGCTCGGAGCATACACCCCGAGCGGGAGACTTAGAAGAGCGACTGCTCCCACTCGACGCGAGCAGGGCACTGGCCGAGGGACTAGCGCAAGAGGCTCAAGCGCTCCTGGATAGCCTCTGGATTTCCCTCATACTGCCTCAAACTGTCCTGCAGCGAGAGCGGATCGAGGTCGAGATGCAATGCCACCCATGCAAAGCTGAAAGGGCGCTTCGGCGTAAGCTTGCCGAACAACCACTGGCGAGCGCTGCGCACGACATGCCTCTCACAGTGAGCGGTACCGAACGCATCGCAAATTGCTCGAGCGAGAACCGCTGCCAGCAGATTTCTCTCTGGCTTTACCGGGGAGGAAGCTTCGTTCTCATCTTCGGGCAAAAACTTGTTCGCAGAGTTACTCATACGATCACAGATCTCCAGCAGTTACAAATGGTTAGAAAGATAAATTAAAGAGATGATATTGAGACGGGGGGGATAGGACTCAGTAAACGAACCGAAACAACCTCTGGAATTACCAAACCTGAGATGGCTGTCATTAGCGGGGCCTCCTGCCATTTGCAACGCTTCCGCCCAGAGCACCCCCTCTCAGGGGTCCTCTACATGCTACCCGAATCGATCGAGCGCCTTTTTCGGTAAAAGCGTTTGACCGAGCCAAGTAGTTGGGTCTGCTCGCGAATCCTAACGTGTAGGAGTACATTAGGTTCGATGTGAGCGTCAATAGATTTTTTAAGTTACTTTAAGCTAGCATGCTTTTTTTTCACGGTTTTCGGTCAGAATCTGTGGCTATCGCGCTCACTAGTCGTTGGTTTGACATTTTTACCCCATAGGGTTAGTTTTTCCGCTCGTCGATTCTTAGGAGTAGTCAATGAATTCGGGTGTGAACAAGAAGAAGCTCTTCATCAGCAACCTCGACTTTGAAGTCACCAGTGAGCAGCTGCGTCAGCTGTTCGAGGAGGTTGGTCCTTGTATCAGCGTAGTCGTGGCATCAGACCGCGAGACAAAGCGCTCGAAGGGATTCGCGTTCGTAGAGATGGAGCGTGAAGAGGACGCCCAGAAGGCTATCGAGGGCCTCAACAATCGTGCGGTAAACGGTCGTCCGATGAAGGTGTGCGAGGATCGTGGCAAAAACAGCTCGTCGGCACCGTCTGAGGGTGGAGCTGAGGGTGGCCGCAGATTCGAGCCCCTTCCGTCGATCCAGAGGATGCAGCTCTTCAAGCGCCGCAAGAAGCTCGATCCCTTCACGGAGGATCCAACCAAGTCGATCGATTACAAAGATGTTGCTATGCTCTCGAAGTTCGTGAGCGAGCGCGGTCGTATCCTTTCGCGTCGTCTCACTGGCCTGAGCGCGTACAACCAGCGCAAGGTCTCAAAGGCGATCAAGAGAGCTCAGAGCTTGGGCCTCATGCCGTTTACTACTTTGCAGAGCAATCCGTAAGTTTATCTCGCTTAGAGATACGCTTCGAAAGCCGGCCTTGTGCCGGCTTTTTTATGGCTGTAATACCACCTCGCAAGGCGCACCTAGCCGTTGTACTTTTTGCTAGAGAGCTCAGCATGACTAGTTTTTAACCTCTTAAAAACCTTATGTTCCAAATCAGAAAGATTCTCCTCTGTGCCGCTGCAGTTTCGTGTTTCAGCGGTGTGTTTTTGCCCGTGGCGAAAGCCGACACCGGCTCTTCGAAATCAAAGGAGAGGCGTTCCATTTCGCAACCTACCTCGGTAAGCGGAGCAGAGCTGATCGCCTGGGGAGAGATCGAGGCGGACCCTTCGATCGCTCAGCAGGACGAGCCACAAACCGTGATGGGCCACGTCAATGTGATGCACGAGCTCGAGACTCCGCGTTTCAAGCAGGGGGAATCAGTCATTCATGCAAAGATTGGTACCCGCTTCGGCCTCTCCGTTCAGATGGTGGGCTCCCCCGATGAAGCAGTAGTCCACGGAGTATCCACGCGTGTGACCCATCCAGCTATGACGAACCCTGCGACCATGGAGACCAGTACGCAGAGTGAGTGGGATAGTCCGATGAACATCGGCTACGCACGTTTTGCTGGTTGGCAATTCGAGGAACCGTGGGAGCTCGTCGGTGGAGATTGGAAGATCGAGATCCTCTACAGAGGAAAGGTTCTCATCTCGAAGGATTTCCAGATCCAGGTCGAAGGGGAGCAGTAGTTTCTTTCACATGGACCGCGGAGCTTCCGCTCCGCTAGATACTAGCACCACGACCTAAGCTGTAGGCGGACTAGAAAGTCCGCAGAAGCGATAACTAGTTGCCGCCGGGCTTCCTGGCATAGGTGCGCGTTTTAAACTGGACCACCTTCCCTTTAAGGCCCTCGTACTTGTGGTCAAATTCGACAGATTCAAGCACTTCGAAGCCGACGCGACGAAGCGCTGCCTCCATCTCAGACGGAGTGTACAACGCTATGAAGCGAGAAATCGGTGTTCCATACTCAGTCGAGATCGACAGGCTCTCCCCCGTACCCGAACGATAGTGCGCATAAAAGATTCCTCCGGGCTCGAGCGTTTCGAATGCCTTTCTGAGTACTGCGTCCAGTGAAGCTCTCGGTACATGCTGAAGAGAGGAGTTGTGGATCGCAAGGGCAGCAGAGTTGGGAGGTAAGTCGACCGACGCGAAGTCGCCTGCAACAAATGTTTGCTCAGGTGATCGCCGTCGCGCGATATCAAGGAATTTTTGCGAGACATCTACTCCGACATACTCAAAACCGCGCGCACTCCAGTACGGAACATCTCGGCCTGGGCCACACCCGAAGTCTACGACTCTACCCGAATGCGAATCTTTCAAACGCTTGACGAGAGAGTCGTATTGACTGTGCTCTGCAGCTCCGAATTGAAAGGTTTTGGCGTCGTAAATCTCAGCGATACTGTTGTAGGTAGCTGCAAGATCTCTAGCGATCTGCTGCGGGCTCTGCTCCGCAGAACGAAGCGTTAGATCGTTACCGAAGATCTCGATATTAAAAGCCGCATCTTTGAGAACCACCACGCCGTATGTATTGGCCGGAGTTCCGTCGTTGCGGAAGTTTTCGCTTAAAGACTGTAAGGTGAGATGCGGAGTGCCAAACTTGTCCTGGGTCAGGTAGTTCCAGTGAGTGTGTACGTTCAAAACTGCCACGACCTTATCAGACTTTGCGAGCAGCTCTTGGACCTCGTCCCTATTCTCCGTCAGCGCACACTGCGGATACTTTTCAAACCAAACGTTACCGCGCAAATCTTGCTCGCTAAGCGGATGGTGGCAGCAGACGAGCACATGCCTATCTGTTCGCTCGAGCTCGTTACGGAGCCATCTGATCTGCTCTTGGTCGATAAAAATTCCGCTCCCGCTCTTGTGTTCAGCTGAATCGCCTTTGTGTGAGAACCTGCTGTGCAACATGATTACACGGTGGTCGCCAATATCGCGGGCATAGTACGGGCGGTCTAGTCCAAGTGTGTCGGCCAGAGCCTGCTCTGCAACCGACATTACCGGGTGATTCCCGATGCAATGTAAGCTCGGTACTCGTAAGGAATCGAATTGCCGCAAGACCCTCTCGAAATTCGCCTGATCAACGGCTGCTCGCGAGGATTCCGGGACCCGAGCTCCTGCATGCTCGATGAGATCACCCAAGCAGAGCACACCCTGAAGATCCGACCGAAACGAGGCCTCTTTGAGAACTCCATCCAAAAGCCCGGAAGCAGCATCCGTGAGCTTGCGACCAGAGCAGAACCCTTCTGCCACGCTACCTGCATGAACATCTGTAAGAGCCATCAAAGTCGTGACCATCCATCCTCCTAAACATCGATTGCGAGGGACTCAGGGAGCTAATCAAGGCAAGTCGGTCATTCACGAATATTGCTTGCTTACGCCAAAGGTACGTCCCCATCTATCGCTATGCAACCTGCACCAGCCCCCTATTTCTCTCAGAGGACGCGGGCGCTCTGAGAGAACTAGGGGGACACCCCACAGCTTCCCTAGACAGAACAGCACCTTACTACCGTCGACAGGCATTGGAGGCCCTGGTTGAGTAGCGCGTGCCCCACAGCTACTATTTGGCGGTAGAGCGCTCTTGTCTGTCCTCACGTGGTATATCCTTACTTCCAAGCTTCTCAATGGAACCCTCTTGCGAGCCAAACTCTTCGTCCTATGAGATAACCGAGCGGGACAAGCTCCCCGATCTATTCAAGGACACACATCCGAAATACCAATTGTTGCGAGCAGTGCTCCACATACGCGACACCTTGCGCCAGGAGTATCCAGCGCTTGGAATTGAACCTGATGCTATGGCTGGTTCGGCCGAGCTTGGCCAGCATTCACTAGCTGAAATTCTTGCTGAGGTAGAGCGCGCATCCGCGATCGGTTTGACCCAGCTCGATGGTAGGGTCGCAGAAGGCCTCTATCATAAAACACACCTTCTCCTGAGTCAGCTCGCAGAAGAGAATCAAAACGTCGTACGCGAGCTTTACTACGATCGTATTAAATCAAGTGCGTTCTCCGAAAAGGGCAAGGACGTCATATCGCTGGCTCAAGCCGAGATCTTTTCGCGACTCGCTCCGATCATGGCTGACCTGTGTACGGCAGCTCTGCCATCGAATCCACTCACGAGGGATGAGAGTATCTTATTTAGTCGCGCAGTGCTGGAGCACAATAGGTTGGTTCTCGAACGAGACCAAGCTCTCCCGATATTCGACCGTGAATCTGCAATACAGTTTTGTAGATCGCTCTCGGATGCGTACGTTGAGAAGATCGGCCTAGAAAACATCGAACGGGTCGTTAAGAGCTTTTCTACTCTTGGCGGAATGCTTCTATCGAAGACTGCCTACCAGGCCCATAAAAGTTGGCAGATCCTCGAATCTTCGGTCAGATCAGACACGGCTTATGTCGGTCTGTGCCGCGCCTTTTGGGGAATCATGCCGGAGCCAGCCTCATTTTTTGACCGATGTCATCCCCACGATAGACAGATCCTATCAGGGCTCGAGCGAGATTTTGCAGAGCCGTCCACTAAGGGTCAAAGTGTGGTTGATGTCGAAGCTTATAAAGGGCTTGTCTCGTACAGAGGCCCCGGCGACCTACCACGAATGGTAGCCAGCACGATGTTCTTAGCTACGAGCGCTATACAGGATAGTCTACGCTCCTCTGACATCTCACTTTTTTTACCTCTGTGCGCGATTCCGGAAACCACCTCTAGCTTTGCCGATGTACCCAGTAAGATGGTTAGTGCGCTATCCAATGAGGCTCGGCAGGTCGTTGCACGCCTGGCGTGTCATCCTCAGTTTCCTGCAGTGTGCCTCACGTATGCGAATACCGGCGATATTTTTCAATGCCTCATTGAATCATACGCCAAAGTAGAGCAACTCCTGCAAGGGGGAGATGCAAAACAGTTCCTGGATGGCGAGCTAATCCGTGCCTTGGTCACTCAGGTGTTTGACTGCTCCGCAGCGAACGTTTTGTCGACCGTCCCAATTGACTTATTGGCGGCTGATCCGATCGATTGGGGTTTGCGCGTTAGTTTATTATTTGAGTCCGAGGGTGCGCTAATGGTACGGGCTGCCCTGATCGACCACCTAGCTGCTGGTGCCGGTACCCTTGCAGAAAAATACGCCGATAGCCTGCTTCGGTTTTCAGTCCTCAGGTATGGGGTTTTCGAGCAGAAACCCGTTGACGAGGAATTTCTCGTCTTTTACGGCCCCACGGTTTTCCATGAACAGGTCATCGCACCGCGGCCTCCAGTCCCGTTGGGAATACAGTCAGCGCTTAGTGCTCTCGTATCACAACCTGACCAAGACCTGCTCAAGAGGTGCGTCGCACTGTTTAAGGATAATATACGCCTGCTACTCTCAGCTGCAGAGGAATCGAAGATACCCACCGCAGATATCCTCTTTAATGATTTTCTCATCTTGTGTCTCTGCTATCCCGACCAG
>JBILEW010000093.1:0-14787 GCA_044351885.1 Bdellovibrionota bacterium | reverse complement strand
CGATGTTTAGCAAGCGTACTCTAGCGTGTGGAGGAGATATACCGAACAACTTGGGTAGTAGTGCTGAAACGATCCTCCGCGGTATGGAGCGGCGCTTGAATGCGAACTTTCCCGATAAAGGTTTGGTTTGTCCCATCTCGGTCTGTGCAGCTGCCCCATCGTCTCAGGCTCGAGCGGCGCTACAGTCCCAAGCGAAACAGCTGTACAGGCACGCTAAAAAAGCGAAGCTCTTGGCGATCGAAGCCTGCGGATCACCTGCCAACCACTCGGGCCAAAGGCGCCCCTCTACTGAGACATACCATGCGCAATTACGAAGTGAGATTTCGAAGCTGCCTCGCAAGCTGAGCACGTGCGCGGGCAGCACTCGCGCACGATATACCCGTTAGCTCGCATCCCGCATTTCATGTCATCGATGCAGAAGGCTCAGTCACCGAACCTCTCCGGCAGATTTTGGCGGTTTTACTGCCTCCTGCCAAACGACTGCGGTACTACTCCGAGATGTCGGGTAACTATCTAGTACATAGTGCTTCGCGCCCGTGAGATAATGCAAATACGAGTTCCTCGTAGGATAGATGTGCCGCACAATCAGCTAAAAACGCCATAACGAAAGTGCCGGGACGATGGCAGATTTTGGGCTCTTAAAAGATGATTTCGAATGATCCCACACCAGAAATTACCGCGCCAGGAGGGGAGAGTCCTGACTTGCGAGGTGCAACTGCTGGCCGTGCGCCTGCCTCTGACGAGTTTGCTGCGCTCATAGACACAAAGCTCACCGACACGATGCTGACATCGATTAAGCGAAAGCAGCTGTCAGACTCGGAGATCTTACAGCTCCGAGAGCCGTTATTGATCCGTATGCGAGCCGGTCTTCTCGCCAAGGATGGCGTACCATCCTTCATCACGTATGCGGCGCAAGGCGGGATTCCTCTGAAAGCCTTCCAAGAAAACCCTCTGCTTCCCCTCGACGAGAAACTAACTAGCTCTCTGGTGCACGGAGAGTGGTTGCCGGCTTACCTAAAAGAGCGGATCGCTAACCCTGCTGCTGATTTTGGAATTCAACAAAAGCGTATCATTGATGTGATGCAACGCATCATGAAGGAGCAAGGGTTTTCTCTTCCGCTCTTCTTTTTGGGCTCAAGCGCTGTACCTCAAAAAGGACTTCCAAACGATATCGATATAGGAACGAGCCTTACGCTGCGCAATGCGCACATGACAGCGTACGACGATGTGACCGGTGCGATGCGCAAAGTTATGTCCAGCGACTCGCTCATTCTCGGGAGCAAGAACCACATCGGCGCGGTCTTCGATCAGATGGTGTTGTCCTTGGGTGTGAGCGTGGTGCGCTATGGCAGGGCCCTTCGCGTTACTCCTGATGTTGTCTACGCAATCGAGTCCAACGAACCACCAGCAGGCTGAGATCCCGCTTGGGCTAAAGCCGTCTGCGTTTGCTGATGCGACGAAATAAGGGAAAGGTAGGATACAAAAGAAACGGGACCACCCAGTGGCCCCGTTATCCAATCGAAAGGAAGGCGTGTTATTTACGCGGCCTTGGCAGCTTTGCGACCAGCGGCTCTTACCTTCTTATTACGCCGAGCTATCTTCTTGGCATCACGGGCGTTTCTCTTGTTCCAGGTGATCTTGGTTGGGGAAGCCATAATACAACTCCTAGGTTTTAACTGGGGAAAAGGTACCTAAGTTACTGCTCGGGGTCAACTTTTGGGGCTTGGGCATAGAAAAGAAGTTTAGGTTTTCTCGGAAATGAGCGAGTACGAGGGTGCCGCGATAGGACTTAAACCTCTGTTTATACGAGCGAATTAGCCATTCCCACGTGAACGTGCTCGTGCACGTAAACGTGAACGTACCCGCTACTAGGGATTTTCTCCCTGGTACGCTCGATGAGAGCGCCTTCCTTGAACCGCTTGCTTAAATATCCAGATTCCGGATCTTGAGCGCATTCTCTTCGATAAACTTCCTACGCGGCTCGACCTCGTCGCCCATCAAGACGGTGAAGATCTGGTCCGCATCGATAGCATCGTCGATGGTTACCTTGAGGAGCCGGCGGTATGTCGGATCCATCGTCGTTTCCCAGAGCTGCTCGGGGTTCATCTCTCCAAGTCCCTTGTAGCGGGTTATCGAGACTCCCTTACGGCCGCGCTGGTCGACGAAATTAGCTACGTCCTCTATCGAATCGACCTTCTCGAGCTCTCTCGACTCACCTGTAGCGGCAATAGTAAAGGGGCCTTCTCCGACGATTTGAAGCGCGTCGTGGTACACCTTTCTGATCTCGTCAATCTTCTCCGAGATCCACAGTCGTCGCGTGATCAAGGTTTGATACTGGATACCGCGCTGACGAGTAGTAACCTTGAGAGCAACCTCACCTTCGATGTCATCTACGATCTCGATAGTGGGCTGGAGCGGCATGCGGTTCTTGATAGCTGCTTCTGCTATCGGCAACAGCTCGGTTATCTTTGCACGCCTCCACACATCTTCGGGAAACGCCATCGCTGCTTCTGCTAGACCTTCTACCACTCGCTTGTCGAGTCGCTCCATCTCGAGCTCTTCGAGCGATGGTAGAATGTCGCGAACTCGCACCAGGAGCGCCTTGATATCTTCGGCTTTACAACTCTTGCCGTTCTTCGACTCGACGGTGACGTTCTCGACACCCGAGCCGATGATGATCTCGGTGAACTCCTTCTCGTTTTTGATGTAGCGCTCCATCTTGCCCTTCTTGAGCTTGTAGAGCGGCGGCTGTGCGATATAGAGGTTTCCGCGCGAAATCACCTCGTTCATCTGTCGGTAGAAGAACGTCAGCAAGAGCGTGCGGATGTGGCTACCGTCGACGTCGGCATCGGTCATGATGACTATCTTGTGATAGCGCAGCTTATCGATGTCGAAGTCTCCGGGTCCGATACCGGTGCCCAACGCCGTGATGAGCACTCGAATCTCTTCGAACGAGAGCATCTTGTCGAAGCGCGCCTTCTCCACGTTCAAGATCTTACCCTTGAGGGGAAGGATAGCTTGATTCTTCTTGTCTCGGCCCTGCTTGGCCGAACCACCTGCGGATTCACCCTCCACCAGGAACAACTCCGCTTCCTCAGGGTTCTCGTTTTGGCAATCGGCGAGCTTGCCAGGAAGCGCCGCGCTGTCGAGCGCGCCCTTGCGGCGTACGAGCTCGCGCGCCTTTCGGGCAGCTTCACGTGCCCGAGCAGCTTCGAGAGATTTGTTGACGATCGTCTTGGCGATCGTGGGATTTTCCTCGAAAAACTTCGCTAAATGCTCGCCTACGACCTGTTCGACGAATCCTTTGACCTCACTGTTTCCGAGCTTCGATTTCGTCTGGCCTTCGAACTGCGGCTCAGGAATCTTGACGCTGATGACAGCTACCAAGCCTTCGCGCGTATCGTCTCCCTGAATACCTTCCGAGAAACCTTTGAGGAGATCGTTCTTGTTCGCGTAGTTGTTGAGCGTGCGCGTCAGCGCCGCTTTGAAACCGATCAGGTGCGTTCCACCCTCTGGCGTGTTGATGTTGTTGGCGTAGGTGTGAATGCTCTCTTGGTACTCGGTGTTGTATTGAAGAGCTATATCGACACTCGTTCCTTCGCGTTCCGCAGTGATGAAGATCGGCTCTGGGAAGATAGGTGTCTTGGTCTTGTTGATGAACGAGACGAAGCTTCGTATTCCACCTTCGAAGAAGAACTCCTGCTTCTTGTCAGTTCGCTCGTCGACCAAATTGATATGCAAACCTGCGTTGAGGAACGCCAGCTCTCGAATGCGGTGCGCTACCGTGTCATAGGTGAAACCTTTTTGTTCGACGAAGATCGTGTGGTCCGGATAGAAGGTTACCTTCGTGCCAGTTCCTTCTGCATCACCAACTTCCTTCAACGGCGCAACGGGATCTCCACGACGAAATTCCATCGTATGAAGCTTGCCACCCTGTTTGACCTCAGCCTTGAGCCACTCTGAGAGTGCGTTCACAACTGACACACCCACACCGTGAAGTCCTCCGGAAACCTTGTACGCTTCCTTCTCGAATTTTCCACCGGCGTGCAGCTTGGTCATAACGACCTCTACTCCACTCACGCCCTCCGTTGGATGGATACTTGTTGGGATTCCACGGCCGTTGTCTTCGACAGATACGGAACCGTTGGTGTGCAGGGTAACGGTGATCTTCGTGCAGTAACCCGCAAGCGCTTCATCAACTGCGTTGTCGACAACTTCCCAGATGAGGTGGTGGTAGCCTCTGAAGAAGGTGTCACCGATGTACATCGCTGGTCGCTTTCGAACGGCTTCGAGCCCTTCGAGGACCTTGATTTGTCCGGCGTCGTACACCAATCCAGCTTCTTGTGCGTTGGGCGCTGTGCTCATTACTCCTCCCACTTCATAACTCCAGTAGTTTAGGATATTTAGATCGCTTTAGCAAAGCCCAAACCAGTATTCGATCAAGCCACTTTTGCCCTATTTTTTAGTCGCGTTGTGCGCGTCGGGCTGTGACCTCGAAGAGCTTCTCTTCTCAGCGCAGACCAAGGGAATAAATCTCTATATTACAACTACTTACAAGACTGGCCTGCCTACCGCTCGAAAGAGTGCTCAAAAAAGCCGAGCTCTTCGGATACTCAACGGGTGTGTGCTACCGAAACGAGCCCGTTCACCATCTCCAAAATCTGCAAAGATGGATGCCCGTCGAGGGGTTTTGGAGGGGTCGTGGTTCCGGTAACTATCATCTGGCGCGACTTCTCCAGCAGCGTTCCAAAGAGCCGCTCAGAACGGGCTGCGTCGAGCTCGGAGTCGACATCATCGAGGAGCACCACCGGAGACTCGCCCTTTACCTCATCGAGCATATCGATAACTCCCAACTTCAAAGAGAGCACGATACTCCTGGTTTGTCCCTGAGAAGCGTATGAGCGGCTGTCGACTCCGCCTAAGCTTACCTTGATATCGTCCCTCTGAACCCCGACTACGGGGCTTCTCGTGGCGATCTCCCGCTGGGCAGCGCGTTCGAACTGATGTGCGATGTAGCCTGAGTCTACCTTGCCACTCGGATCCAGGAGGTCCGATTCCAAATCAAGAGCTAAGTCCCCATCCATCGGGGCGTAGGAATGGTGAAATGCGGAAGCCTTATCTGATAATGATTTCAGAAAACTAGACCTGTTATCCACAATTTTTCCACCGTACTCTGCTAGCAGAGAGTTCCACGGTACAAGCTGTTGATAATCAACGTAAGACTGCTTGAGCAAAGCACTTTTACTTGCGAGGGCGCGTTGGTAGGCCATCAATGTTTTCAAAAAAGCGGGCTGAATATCGACCATGTGCCGGTCTAGGAATCGCCGACGTCCCGAGGGCGAGCCCTTGATGAGCTGCAGGTCTGCTGGCGAGAACGCCACTATCGTCAGTCGCCCGAGTAGCTCACTGATGGAGCTCAAAGGGTTCCCGTTTAAAAAAGCCTCTCGCTTCCCCGGCGTAAGAGCCACACCGAGCTCTTCGGTTCCTAGTTTGTGAGTAACGGTTCCGAACACCGAACACTGAGATTCGCCCCACCTGCTCAGTTCGTTGGACACGCTGGTCCTGAAAGAGCGCGATCCCGAGAGGAGATAGATCGCTTCGATGAAGTTCGTTTTACCGTTACCGTTCAGTCCGGTGATGTGGATGGGACCGCAGGAGAGGTCGACTGACTGGTCGCTTAAGTTCCTAAAATTGAAAACTTTGACTCGCGAGACGTACAAGTGAAGTCCTGAACTAACCTTACTGGAGCAATCATCGGCGAGAACTTCTTTGGTGAGCGCGTTGTTCACCGTTCCGTTCTCGCCATATCAAACGATCGCGATCAATCGAGCCTGAGCGGCATCACAATACCGAAGCACGACTCATCGGACTCGGTGTAAAATTTGCCAGGCCCCGTCTCTCCCGCAAGATCCATGACGAAAGGTTGATTCTCGCTTACTGCTGCGAGCACATCGATGATATAGCGCGCATTGTACCCAACCGAAAATTCCTTTCCAGAATACTGAATCTCTACCTCCTCCTGCGCCTCTCCAACTTCTGGCGAAGAGCTCGAGATGCGGAGAAGATTGGGGAAGAAGTCGAATCTCACACCTTTGTTCTTGTCGCTCACTACGAGAGACACGCGCTTCAATGCTTGCGAGAGCTGCGAACTCAACACGGTTACCTTGTTGCCAGGAGCACTCGGCAAAACCTGTGTATAATTCGGGAACTCGCTATCGAGCAATCGAACCACCAATTTCCACGTCGGTCCTTCGACGACCATGAAGCCCTCGCTGACATCGACACCAACTGGCACATCTCCTGCGGTTTCGAGCGCTTTACGAACTTCGGCGATCCCCTTGCGAGGAACGATAACGTGATCTGCCGACGTGTCGGTCTTCTTCGAACCCTTCACCGACAATCCGGAAAACTCGACTCCATCGATAGGTCGCGTGATGAGAGCGAGGCGATGGCCGTCGGTCGCAACCATACGGAGTCCACTGCTCTTGCCTTCCTTCGACATCTCGAGACACACGCCGTTCATGTTGTAGCGACCCTCGTCGAGGGACACTGCGTAGAGCGTCTTGTTGATCATCTCGATCAAGGTAGGCGCTGGAAGTTTACACTTGGTCTTCAAAGAGAGTCCGGGTGGTACAGGATACTCCTCCGCGCTCACTCCAACGATCTTGAGTTTTGAACTTCCTGCGACAACCTCTACACGATCGCGATCGGTTGCTCTGATGGTGACATCTCCCTCCGGAAGCTCTCGAACGAGATCTCCGAACATCTTAGCGCTGACGGTTATCGCGCCCTGCTTCTTAACCGATGCTGCGGATGAAGCGATTGCGGTGATCTCGAGGTCACTCGCTGTTACCTTGAGGTTTTTGTCCTCTGCTGTGAGAAGAACGTTCGCCAAGATCGGCATCGTTGATTTCTTCTCGGCTATCGCCAAAGTGACGTGAAGAAGTTTAGCGAGTTCTGTTTTGGGAATCGTAATCTCCATTGTCCCCCTATTATTCTCTTAAATATTAAAAGTTAGTGAATAGTGATCAGTCAGGCCATTTTCTGTGGGTAAGTCGGCTAACGGTATGTTTTGAAAAGACATAGTACGTATACAACGTGTTGTTAAGATCGGGATAACTTTTCTAACTTTCCACAGCCAAATTTATTGTTTCCAAAAAGCTCCTTTTTCACCCCGCAAACCCCCAACTTATCCACAGCTTTTTACCGCCTAAACCGCCTCTTCTCGGAACCGTTGGGTTTCAAAAGAGCGCTTCGCAGAAACGGCTCTACGAAAGTAGAGCTCGACAGTGTGTAGATATCCACACCACCTTTGTGGAAAAAGCTGTGAACAGACCCTTAAAAACCGCACATTCCACAGAATGGTATAAGCTGTTTAAAAATACCACAAGCGATTGATATTATTTATGTTTAACCGAAGAGTAGCCTCTCGATTTCCTCTACCAGAACCTTCACTTGAGCATCTGTGGATAACTTGCTCGAAACGACAGTAGCCGCGTGAATGACGCTCGAATGGTCGCGGCCGCCGAAGTGCTCGCCAATCTCTGGATAAGAGGCAGTGGTGTGTTTGCGGCACAGATACATAGCTATGTGGCGCGGGAAGGAGAGGTTTTTCGTGCGACGCTTCGAAATTATCTCGCTGACCTTGATGTTGAAGTGGCCAGCAACAGCTTTCTTGATGTCGTCGACGGTGATGTTAATCACCTTGGGCTGCAGAAGCGGTTTGAGCGCCATGCGCGCCATGTCCATCGAGATATCGACGTGTTGAATCGTACTGACAGCGTGGAGCCTCGTAAGAGCCCCTTCCAACTCACGAACGTTCGAGGAAATTCTCTCGGCGATGAGGTGGCTCACCTCCTCAGGTAGGTGAAAATTCTCGAGCAGAGCTTTCTGCTTGAGGATCGCCACGCGCGTTTCGAAGTCAGGCGCTTGAAGATCGGCGGTCAAACCCCACGAGAATCGAGTTTGCAGTCGCTCTTCTATTCCCGGGATGTCCGTCGGAATTTTATCTGATGTTATAACTATCTGACGCTTAGCGCTGTAGAGGGCGTTGAAGGTGTGAAAGAACTCCTCTTGAGTGCGCTCTTTACCCGCGATGAACTGAATGTCGTCGATGAGTAGCACCTCTATCGTACGCAACCGGCGCTTGAACTCTTCCATCTTGGCGTGGCGAAGGGCCAGGATCAGTTCGTTGGTAAAGGTCTCTGACGACATATAGAGAACCCGAGCCTCTGGCGAGCGCTGGAGAACAGCATTCCCAATAGCGTGAAGAAGGTGAGTCTTACCGAGCCCAACGCCGCCGTAAATGAAAAGCGGGTTGTAGCTACGTCCGGGATTCTCAGCGACGCGCATAGCGGCCGCATGACAGAACTGATTGCTGTTGCCAACCACGAAATCGGTGAAGGTATAGCGCGGGTTTATATTCGAAATTTCAGGGGATCCAGCAGCAGAGGACGAACCGCTTGCAGGATTAGCCGCCGCCTCTTGAAGCTGTTCAAAGGCCTCTTTCGGCTCGACCGCAGGGGGTCTCAGACGTTTGACGATAAAAGGTGTAGCGGGCCTGCGCAGGGTTTGGCCTTGAGCCTCGCCGGTCTGAGCAGTTGGTTCACGGGGAATAATAGAGAGTTGTAGCTCTGGGCTCTGTAGGAAATGAGACAGGCGAGCTTGCAAGCGGCTCGCATAGTTAGCTGTCACATAGTTACAGATGAGCCTCGAGGGGCCGCGTACTATCAACCTGTCAGGGGTAGAAGCAGCAATATCGAGATACAGGGGCTCTATGTAAGCGGCGACGATGTGTTGATTGGTTTCACCACACACATCAGCGATAGCTAAAGCCCAGGATTGTTCAAGAGAAGGAATGTCTGAGGGGGAGTTTTGAGATGAAGATACCAATGACTCCTGTTGTACAGAGTCACTCTGGCTGAACGTTGTAGACGCCAGATTGCCGCTCATCATCCTCACATGAACACAGGCGTGTCAGCTGCATGTTTCCGCGGAGAGAAAAACTCTTTCCGCAGAAGCATCGACATTTGTTCCTAACGACTCTGTTTGCTGGCGTGAAATCTCTCGAGAGAACGTTCACACAAACTTCGTCATCGAACAGCGAAGGAAGCGTTATACGACGAGAGAAAAATTTTACAAGAATCTAGTGACGATTTTTTTTCGTGGCGGGGAAACCGAAACGATTCTAATACTGAAGTTAAGTTAATTTCAAGTTGATTAAACAAAAAAGACACCGTTCAAGTTGAGCAGCTTGACGGAGTGTTAATTAGAGTGGCCAAAACCTCAGATCAAAGAGACCTTCGGCACTCCTCAGAATGTTTGCCTAAATTGTTCAAATCTTATACAACATGGGCGCGAAGACACGGGTATGCAAGAGCACTATACGTACTTTCACTCTTTTGGTTTGACCGACTCCAACTCTCAGAAGCTCGTTACGGCAGTTCTGATGGGGGCAAGTCTCATTCTGATCGGTTCTCAAAGTGCCAAGGTGTTGGCGCGTAGGCGGAATCGGCTCGGAGTGGAAGAGGGCGTTATACCGGAAAAGCGTATAACAACCCCTGGCATTCTGGATTTTTTCACGGAAACCTTCGTGGCGTTCCAAGACTCAATCCTTGGTAAGGAAAACCGGAAGTTTCTACCCCTTACAGCAACTATCTTCCTCTATCTTTTTATCCTCAATCTCATCGGACTTATACCCGGAGCGCCAGCTGCCACAAGCACAGTGTGGACAACGGTACCGGTGGCTCTGCTGATCTTCATTTCGTTTAATTACTACGGGTTCAAAGAACACGGCTTCTGGAACTACATGAAGCATTTCGCTGGACCTGTGTGGTGGCTTGCGTGGTTTATCCTACCACTAGAGCTGTTCGGTACGGTCTTGAGGATACTTACCCTAAATCTTCGTCTGTATTGGAATATCTCGGCAGATCACATGGTATTGTCGATCTTTTCTGAGCTCGTTCCATTCGTCGTACCGATTATCTTCTATGCTTTGGGAACCTTCGTGTGTTTCATGCAGGCCTTCGTTCCCACGGTTCTCACGATGATATACATTATGCTCGCCACCCAGCACGAAGAGGGTGAACACCAGCACCACTAAGGGTTGAAATCGTAGCCAAAAAACGTGTAGTTTCAGGTAGCAACAACAACAAGGAGATGATTATGTTAGCAAAGATCGCAAAGAACAGCGCATTCGTACTGGCAACCGTTGCAGCAACCGTTGCCCCTCTCACAGCAGCATTTGCTGAAGAGGCTGCCGGCGGAAAGTCCCCACTTGGTCCTATCGGTGCTGGTTTGGCGATCGGTAGCGCTGTTATCGGTGGCGCGCTCGGTCAAGGCCGCGCTGTTGGTTCGATGCTCGAGTCCTTCGGACGCAATCCATCTGTTGGTGGAAAGCTCCTCGCGCCGATGTTGATCGGTATGGCTCTCATCGAGTCGCTCGTAATTCTCGCCTTCGTAGTAGCTCTTCAAGCTCTATAAAGGCTGTACAAAGTTCGATTAGGTTCGAGCTTTGAATGGGAAGGGTCTGTCATACGACAGGCCCTTTTTTATTGGGCCCCCGGGCTTGTGGATAATCACAGCGCCCCCGGAGCTCCCTTTGTGTCGCAATCCACAGCTTTTTCCACAGTATAATCAGAGTTCGATACAGGTTTCCCACAGCTTTGGCGGCAACCTGTGGAAAAGCAAGGTATGTGGTTGATTTATAGCGTGCAGGGGTGGGGATAAGGAGGTTTCACCGGGGTTATCCACAGGCAAAATCAGCTTTTCCACAGTTCTGTCGGGGTTATCCACAGGTTTTGTAGGGGCTGTGACAAAGAGGTTTTCAGGCGGCTGTGGATAAGATGTGCCAGATAGGCGGGTAAGGGAGCTGGGTGATATCGATGCCGCAGCCGATTCTAGACTCCTGAGCTCTCGCCCTCCCCGAGCATCGTTCGATACCTGCTTTTTGGTTATTTGACGCGGAGGCGCGGAAAACGCGGAGACCGCAGTATGTAGGCGTCGACTGACGACCAGCTCATAGCGTCCCGATCCAAAGCACTCGTGTACCTTGATGGCAGCTGCAATATCTCCCGGGTAACCCTATTAATCTTTATCTGTGTTCTCCGCGTTTTCCGCGCCTCCGCGTTAAATAAGCCAGGTGTTCGAACACGGAAGGCCTTATTTTTCGCCGAGCAACGCACGGCAGATATTCCATGGAGAATACAAGCGATGGCGGGACTTACGCCCGTCGCACAATCGACAATGAGCTCTTTGCGCTTTCCTTACGCGTGAACGCTCTCTAGCCACCGTTCGGCATCGATAGCGGCCATGCAGCCGGAGCCTGCCGCGGTGATAGCCTGGCGGTAGACATGGTCTTGCACATCGCCACAGACGAATACGCCAGGAAGTGAGGTCTTCGAGGAGTCGGGCTCGTGCATGAGGTATCCGTTCTCGTCCATCTCGAGCTTACCTGTAAAGAGCTGCGAGTTAGGGGTATGTCCGATGGCAACGAAGAGGGCATCTACCGGGAGGTTCGAAAGCTCGTTGGTAGTGGTATCTTGAAGCTGGAGGCCGGTAACGCCGTCCTGCCTGGAGCCTTGAACTTCAACGACGTGCTTGTTCCAGAGCACCTCAATCTTAGGATTGGTGAGGACGCGCTGCTGCATGATCTTCGAAGCGCGCAGACTGTCACGGCGGTGAATCAGGTAGAGTTTGCTGGCAAAACGGGTCAAAAACGAGGCCTCTTCGCAAGCAGAGTCTCCACCACCCACAACCGCCATAACCTTGTTGCGGAAGAACGCGCCGTCACAGGTGGCGCAGGTGGATACTCCGTAGCCGAGGAGCTCACGCTCGTTCTTGGCACCGATATACTTAGGCGCTGCGCCGGTAGCCACGATCAGGGCATCGCACGTATACGAATTCGATTGGCCGGTGAGGGTAAAGGGGCGTTTGGAGAGGTCGATCGAAGTGATCGTATCGACCGCTACAGAGGTACCGAACCGAACGGCCTGCTTCTCCATGGTCTCCATCAGCTCAGGACCCATGATCCCTTCAGGAAAACCGGGGAAATTCTCGACATCGGTCGTGGTCGTCAACTGTCCACCAGCCAGAGGGCCGTGCACGATGAGGGGGCTCAAGTTAGCTCGAGCCGTGTATATCGCTGCGGTCAGGCCGGCAGGGCCGGATCCGAGAATGACTACCTTGTGGTGATTCAACTGTGCTGTAGGATTGTTCATAGTTGTTAACCAAATTCAGGCGCTTGAAAGGGGCGCGTTCAGTATGACGACGCATACTAAGATTAAGCGGGTATTGATTGCAAATAGGGGTGAGATAGCGCGTCGTATCCGGCGTGCCTGTGAGGCCCTGGGAATAGAGACCGTATTGGCGGTTTCCGATGCAGATGCGACCTCACTCGCAGCAGTAGAGGCGCCGGAGGTAGTGGCTATAGGGGGTTCGACCGCCCGCGAATCGTACCTAAATGGCGCAAAAATTATCGAAGCGGCTCAGAAATCAGGGTGTCAGGCCATTCATCCTGGGTATGGGTTCCTCTCTGAGGATGCTGTCTTTGCTCAGAGCGTACTAGACGCGGGATTCATTTTCGTAGGCCCATCTCCGGAGAGTATCAGGTCGCTGGGTTTGAAAACCCTCGCTCGAAAAACCGTTTCTCAAGTCGGAGTTCCGATAACTCCTGGAAGCGGAGACGCTTCTACGGACGAGGAGCTCTTAGTCGCAGCGCAATCGATAGGGTTCCCGATCATCATCAAAGCGGCGGCGGGTGGTGGCGGACGAGGTATGCGTATCGTTCACGAGTCTTCCGAGATGAAGGAATCTCTCGAACGTGCGCGAGCAGAGGCGCTCAAGAACTTTGGAAGTCCTGCCGTCTATTGCGAGAAGTTTATCTCCGAACCTCGACACGTCGAAGTTCAACTCTTCGGTGACATGTATGGAAACGTGGTGCACTTCGGTACTCGTGATTGTTCTGCACAACGACGCTATCAGAAGCTAGTCGAAGAGGCCCCAGCACCTTTTCTCGATCCTGATACACGCGAACGTATCCACCAAGCCGCGCTCGCAGCTGCACGTAGTGTTGGCTACTACAACGCGGGTACCGCAGAGTTTCTCGTGAAGGGGAAAGAATTTTACTTCATGGAGATCAACACGCGTATTCAGGTCGAGCATCCCGTCACCGAGATCATTACCGGTGTCGATCTCGTACAGCTTCAACTCAAAGTAGCGATGGGTGAGAAGCTTCCGCTCAAGCAGGAGGAGATTGAGTTCAAAGGGCATGCAGTGGAGCTGCGCATCAATGCAGAGGATGTTTTCGAAAACTTCCGTCCAGCGCTGGGGACTATTACATCATGGAAGCGTCCAAGGGCTTCGGATGGTACGGTCGGAATTCGCGAAGATTACGGGTTTGTCCCGGGTAACGAAGTCACGCCCTTTTACGATTCTCTCCTGAGCAAGGTGATCGCGTACGGCGGTACGCGCGAAGAGGCGCTCTACCGCGCCTTCAACTATTTGCGCGGCTATGCGGTTGGTGGCGTGCCAACCACGATACCGTTTCACGCGTGGATACTAGCGAACCCGCAGTTTCAAGGGCCTGGTATCGATATCGGGTATGTAGAGCGGACCTTTACTGCGGAAGGCGCTCACGAAGCGCTAGCTCTTCTCCAAATAGATCCAGAGCACAAAAACGGTGTGAAATCGGCCGATAGTGAGCCGGTCGAGCGGGTCTATGTGAAGACTTCAGCGGGCACGCGGACACCGATCGATATCGTGCATGAGCATGGGGGTACCTTTCTCGCCATACCTCTCGACGAAGGCGGAGCGCCGCTACCTAAGTCGGATTGGAAGCGAGCGCTCTCGAAAAGAGAGCTGCTCTCGAGCTTCTAGCACGGAAGATCGGAAGACCAGCTCACTACTATGCTATCCCACTACTGATCAGGATATTTTTTTGAACCACATAAGTTGCTTGAGCGAGCACCTGGCAAACGTTGTGCACATCTCTAGATCTACCAGGGATGATCACGACACCCAGCGGGAGAAAAGACTCGAAAGAACCCCTCACAGAGGGAATTTAACTATCGCTAACTGATTGATATCGGTAAGTGGATTGAGGCAGGACGAGCGGATGACGCTTATTGTGACTGGGTTGATCTCGATACCCTCCCGTAGGATCATGAGATTTGGTAGGATTGGATTGCGAGTTGTTTAGATCACACTGTTATACCGGAGAGACGATAACTAGAGGAACCATGGAAGTAAGCGTCCTAGAAAGATTCCGCCAGAATGGCTATGAAGCGATCGTTCGCGATGCGAATGCCTTAGCGGTTGCAGTGGTCTCGGACTTTGTCTGTTGTTTTCAGGAGGACTTGCGGGAGGACCTTCGACATATGGCTCAGGATGAGCAGAGTAGAGTAACCGAGTTTCTGTGGCATGTCGAACTGCTGAGAGACGCGATAGCTGTTGATGCCATCCTCACTCCCGGCCAACAGAAACTCCTTCAGCATCGACTTCACTATGCGTCTGAAAATACTGGCCTTCAGGACCCGTCTGGGTTGGATACTTATGCGGACATCATGAGCGTTGTGGACTGGATTCACAACTGCTCACGGTGCAACGGTGTATAACCATCGCGTGGTTGCGGACCGCCGCTACGCGCCGGCCGAACACCCTATCGTTATCTCGTAAAGACAATCGATGCTTTGAGTACCTGCTCAATGCACGGTAGAATTCCGGTGATCAGTTTAATGGAGGACTATATGGTAAGTGTAAAAGTAGTGGAGGGTAATGGCGCAGGTGGCA
>JBILEW010000092.1:0-14797 GCA_044351885.1 Bdellovibrionota bacterium | reverse complement strand
CTGCTCAACTGAGCGCAGAGGTCATAAGCACCCTGAATCTGCCACAGTACTACGCGGATGTGGTCAACAAGGCCCAGGAGATCCTCGATTCGCCCTCTTCGTCGGCCGCGGCAAAACAAAATGATCTCGGGGAGATCGCAAAATGCCTCGGGGCGGCGATGTCGCTCTCCGACGCCATCACGTCCGCTACAGACCCCGATGAACTGGTTGCACGCATTCGGAAGATCCAGATCCTGAGTGGCCTGAGCGCAGAGTTCGTCATGAACTCTCTCAAAGACCTCGATACTGGGGTCGCGGAACACTGTCAATCGCTCGAACTCAAACTTCCGCCGCTACCTGAGATACTCACGACAATTACCTTGGATTCGGGATCAGTGGCCGCATCATCCTCGAGTTCCAATCCAGCCACCTCGGCCAAAGTTGCTCTCGGAAAGAATCAAGAGGACTTCGACAACTACATCGAGGATATCGAGATCGCGATAAGCAGAGGCGAACCTACTGCAAACATCTTGACCTCGGTTATGGAGGCGTGTGCGTACTGTGTCGGCTTTGACCGAGTACTGCTGTTGCTCGCGAACAAGAATCGCACCTCTCTTGTGGGGAGGATGATGCTCGGAAGCGTTCCGGGGGTAGATCCTGCCAAGATCGTCCGCCCTCTCGGCGGTAATGTGCCTGCCAGCGCTCCTGACAACACCGCATTCATGGAAGGGCGGGTTGTATTGAGTGGCGAGCCGCTATTTCCGGAAGGTCTTCCTGTAATCGCCATGCCAGTCGGATACGGTAAACGTGCCGTCGGTGTCGTCTACGCTGATAGATCCTCGAAGCCCCCCGTACCTCTCGCGCCGCAGGAGCAAGCCGCTTTAGCACTATTGGCAGACCTCCTCGACAGGTCACTCCAGAAGGTAACCAAGGCAGTTTGAGGTCGACCACCATGACGCTGAAGACAGGATGCAGGGTTCTGGTAGTCGACGATGACCCCTTCATCAGACATATCCTGCAAGCCATGCTCGAGGCTGAAGGGTGCACCGTCCTACTGGCGGAGAATGGAGCAGAGGGTCTCGACCTCTTGAAACGCGAGATCTGCACAGCACCCTTTACTCTCATGGTTCTCGACGTAATGATGCCCAAGATGACCGGCCTCGAGATGCTGGTAGAGCTACGCAAAGATCCAGAGCTCTGTAACCTCCCAGTCTTGATGCTCACCGCCGAAGGCAAGCCAGACGATGTCGCACGCGGGTATGCGGCGGGTGCTAGTTTTTACATGACCAAACCCTTTGATCGAGAGCAGCTTCTCGGAGGTGTCCAGGCGGCACTGCAGGGTCGTTGCGCCCAATCATAGAGTGAGATCGAGTGTCTCTCGCAGCATCGAACTCCATTCGCTCACGTTTCGCGCGCGTATTATCTCAATCATCCCTCTTTAATCCCCTACGGGACAAAGGACCCCAGATCTGCTAGGCTCGGTCGAATGCTCGACACACTCATCAATTCCCAGGGTATGATGGCATACCTGCTGGTGTTCGCGCTCCTTCTCGCCAGCGCATTCGGCTTTCCCATGCCCGAGGACATCTCTCTCATTACAGGCGGGATCCTCATCCATCTTCGGCACGCCAACCTCTGGGTTATGGCGCTCGTGTGCTACTCCGGCATCCTCATTGGAGACCTCGTCATTTACCGGATAGGTTGGGTCACGGGCCCACGACTTTTTCGCCGTAAGGGATTTAGACGACTCGTCACCTCTTCGCGCCTCAAGGCGATCCGTCACAACATCGAACGCCGCACCTTCGTGACGATCCTCATAGCCCGACACCTATTTTATCTTCGGACCGTGACATTTCTCGTGTGCGGTGCGGTGCGGGTATCACCTCCCCGCTTCGTCGTGGCCGACGCAGTAGCTGCTCTCATTACGACACCGGTCATGCTCGGGCTGGGCTTCCTATTTGCAGAGCACTACGAGGCGCTTCTGGTGTACGTGAAACAGGTGAAGATCTCGCTTGTGATTGCTGGGGTGCTCGTTTTTCTCTATCTGCTGTACAGATATCTGAAGGCGAAACAGAGGGGCTAGAGTGTTGGCGAGAGGGCGGTAGTAAGGCTACCCGGCTCATCGTGAAATCAAGTGGGTCGTAACGAACACTGAGAGAACATAAGCCTTTATTTTAGTTGGCAACTGGCGCATTTCCCCGTGAACGTGCACGTGCACGTAAACGTGAACGTGCCCGAAACTGAAAGTCTTTGTTTCGGGTGCCTTCACGTGCGGGGGAAATATAAGGTTTTGCCTCGCTCTCTAGGTGAAACGGGGCACTCGTGGACCAGTTTAAGCGCGCGTCTTTAAGAATTGGAGCCATGCTTTCCAAGCTATGCTTTCAGCCAGTACGACTCCTCTTCCGGGTACGTTCACGTTTACGTGCACGAGCACGTTCACGTCCCAATGATACCGTGTACTACTCACTCGAAAACCCGATGAACCGATTATAAGCCGCCCGTCTGTATCCCCGCAGACATCTGCGCCTCGGCCTGCTCCATGGCGCGAACCACTGCGAATTGGGTCTTGGCTCTGTCAAGATTATGCTCAGGACGATGTATTCGAAAATAAGTGTCACCCTGGAGGAAGTCCGTCAAGAACCGCACACCGAGAATGAGTGCCAGCACACGCGGCGCAATATGCAATAGGCCTAGCTCCCGTGGCGTCAGATTGCCTCTGAATTCCTTCAGATACCCCGCACAGATCGCTTTGTACAATGCGAAATCAATCTGCACCTTCGAAAGATCCCGCTCGTCTTCGTCACACGGCACCGCTGTATTACGAACAAGATCTCCAAAATCGAAGAGCGGTGTACCCGCCATACAGGTATCGAGATCCAACAAGCACACAGCGCGCTGGCCCGTCATGTCAAAGAGCACATTGTTGAGCTTCATATCGTTGTGGGTGATTCGGGACGGGATATCCCCAGACTGAAGCGCAGATATCAAGAGCCCTCCTACATCAGCGCGCTCACGTGCGAATGAGATCTCTTCCACCGCCTGCCTGACGCGCCCTCGCTCGTCTCGCACCACTACGTGCTCGAAAGCCTCGAACCTTTTTATCCCGTTGTGGAAGTCCGGGATCGTGTCCACCAACGTACTAGCCGGAACATCGGACAATATGCGCTGAAACCTACCCAACACGGCAGCGGCTTCCCCAGCGACTTGAACGTTGGGGCATACATCGTACGACACGGTGTTCTCGATGAACTCGAAGGTGCGCCAATACTCGCCCTTCTCATCCAGCACGAATCCCTCTCCGCTGTGCGTGCGGATGACAGCAAGCGTAGTCTCCTCAGGATTCCCCTCTCCCGCCGAGTAAGCGCGGCGCAATCGATCGGTGACCGTCTCCAAATTACGTGTCAATCCGGGAATATCTCGAAAGATGCGGTGATTCACCACCTGATGGATGTAGCGCTTCCGAACACCCGAAAGATCCCAGGTACCCACGTACGTACGATTGATGTGCCCGCGTTTGAGCTCTTCGATCGACAACAAACTACCAGGGATGTCGAACCCACTCAGGAGCTTTACTGGAACGGAACTACTTTGATCCATATCTTGCTCTAGCGCTCATCTCGCCTAAAATTCACGCAGGGCGCCCCTTCTACGGTGGCTGTCAATGAGTGGTCACGACGTTCTCTCCACCGTCGGGGAGAGCATGAGAACCCGTAGTAGACCTACCGTCGGCGCCCGCAGCGGGGCCCCCCGTATATCCGGCCCCTTCGTCACCGAGGAGGGCATCTACGAACTCGCCGCGAGAAAATGGGATAAGGTCATCCGCTTTTTCCCCTACTCCAACGTAGAATACCGGAAGCGCAAGCTCCCGAGAGATTGCAACGATAATTCCGCCACGCGGCGTTCCGTCGAGCTTTGTGACCACCAGCCCCGTCAAACTTACGGCTTCGTTGAATTCCCGAGCCTGCGCGAGAGCGTTCTGCCCACTAACTCCATCCAAGACCAATACGGTTTCGTGTGGCGCATCAGGGATGTGCTTCCGTATAGAATTTCGAACGCCCTCGAGCTCCTGCATCAAATTTGCCTTGGTGTGTAAGCGTCCCGCCGTATCAATCAACACGACATCTGCTTGAGCCTCTTTGGCGGCAACCATCCCATCGAACACGACCGTTCCCGGTTTGGCGTTCTCTGACCCACTCACGACCTGCACTCCCAGTCGCTTACCCCACTCGACGAGCTGCTGCACCGCTGCTGCTCGGAACGTATCGGCTGCCACCATGACCACCTTCTTGCCCTGCTCACCGTAGCGAGCAGCCAGCTTAGCTACCGTTGTGGTTTTACCGACACCGTTGACCCCCACAACCAAGATCACCAGCGGTGATTGGGAGGGACGATAAATACGGTGGTCTCGCGGAACTTCAATCAATTGGTTCAGTACGCCGACTTTCAGAAGACCTCTGAGGCGCTCCTCACTCAGGTGTTCCTCGCTCTCGGCCGCCAGCTTGACCTGTTCTACCAACGACTCAGCACTGCGAACTCCGACATCACTCGCAATGAGCAGCTCTTCCAGTTCCTCCAAAGTCGCCTGGTTTACTCGCGGGGAGCTTTTAAAAAAGCCAGCAAGCTTGTCGAGGAAAGAGGTCCTGGTCTTGGAGAGCCCGCGCGTCATAGCACTGCGCATATCTCTGCCTGCCGCGGCTCCGAAACCACCGCCGGCTCCTCCAACACCGCCCCCCCCGGATCCGCCAGCACCCTGAGCGCCACCTCCCCCTTGTCCGGGATCTTTTTTCGTTGTTCTCGGCTCACCCCGCACATCCGCCGCTATCTCCCGGAACTCGTCGAGCGTATCATGTAGCTCTTGGCGCAGAGATCCCAGGGATCCTTCGAGCTGTTCGACCCGTTGGAGCAGCACACCCATCGACTTGACCTCGTGTTTCGAGGGCCCTCGGCTCCTAAGTAGAATGACCAGGATACACAGAACAGCAAATAGGATAACCAGGAGAGAGACGATCGTCCCAGAATCCAGGGTCTCCGTCATCTGCTGCACTATAAAGTTAAGTTTCTTGAATAGGTCTTCCATGAGTGCCGGTTACGCTACTTGTTTGACCGCTTCCTGTAAAGAAACGGTTAGAACCCTCGAGGCTCCCGGCGTAGGCATCGTGACTCCCACGAGGGTGTCTGCCGCTGCCATCGATTGCTTGTTGTGAGTAATCATCAAGAATTGAGTACGGCCACTCATCTCCTTGATGAAGGAGACGAAGCGATGCACGTTTGCCTCGTCCAGCGGTGCATCCACCTCGTCGAGAACACACAGCGGGCTCGGACGAACCATGAACATGCTGAAGACCAGCGCGATGGCGCACAATGCTTTCTCTCCACCGGAGAGCAGATCGATACTCTTGGGCTTCTTGCCCGGAGGACGCACCAGAACCTCCACGCCCGACTCAAGTGGCCTGCTCGGATCGATCAGGCGCAACTCCGCACTACCACCTCCGAATAACTTCGGACCGAAGTACGCAAAGTTCTTGCTGATAGCCTCGAAGGTTTGCGCAAAGCGTCGCGTGCACGCTTCGGAGAGCTCTCCCAAGGTGGTCTGCAAGGTCTCTGCAGCACGGAGCAGATCGTCTTTTTGATTCGTCAAATCGTCGAGGCGCTTACTTTCGATCTCGTGCTGCTCGACTACCCCCGGATCGACCTCTCCCTCGCGCTCCAAGCGCTGCCGAATACCAGAAACCTTCCCTTCCAGCTCGCCGCGCGCTCGATCATCGAGCCGCTCCACGGTCTGCGCTGCGTCCAATAAGGTCGAGAGCATCTCTTCGCCCAATTTCTCTCGAATGTGCGCCTGAGCACTAGTGATCTCACCGTGCAACCGCTCGGACGACATACGCTCCTTGTACAATCTGTCGCGGCACGCTTCGTGCGCCTGGCGTTTGAATTCTACGCCACGAAGCATCTGCGCCGAGCTGTCACGTAGAGCCCGCCGCTTGTTCTCTAGTTCGCGTAGAGCAGCGCTCGCCTCGTTGAGAGCGCCTTCGAGATCCGAATTGTCTTGCTGCTTCAATACCGAGATCTTCTCGGTTACTTCCGCTATCGCTTCTTCGAGTGAAACGAGCTGTTGTTGCAACTCCTGGGCTTGCGGCTCGATCCTCTGAATGTCGCCGTCGAGCTGATTGTACATCCTCCGCTCGCTCTGTAGCCGTCCTCGAATCTCACCCTGCCGATTACTGAACTCCCGAAGTCGCGCTTGAGACTGCTGAATCGTTCTCACGAGCTCAGCGTGACGACGCTCGTCGTCAGAGATGCGCGCAGCGACTTCGTCACGTTGTGATACCAGGGTATCATAGGCGCCCTGATTCTCCTCGATTACACGGGTCGCCTCATCGACTTTGCTTTTCATCTGGATGACACCACCTTCGTGGCGCAGACTGTAGAAGCTCCATGCCGACACCAGGTCACCGCTTTCTGTGACGATCACGGCATCTTCACCTACCCCACCCTGCGCCTGAGCAACCTCCAAGAACTTGAAGGCGCAATCGAGGTCAACGGCAACGAAAACAGACGCGAGCAGCTTCGATACAAGCCCCTGGCTCCATGGCACCGTTTCCACGTGTGATAGAAGGGAGGAAACTCCTTCCACCTGAGGAAGCTGAGCATGCGTCACGGTCCCCACCGGCACGGCAGCGAACAATCCGATCCCTATCCCCTTCTTGTTGGAGGGATCTGCCTTGAGAACTACCTCTTGGAAGGCGCGAGCAACTTTAGTTATCTCGTCTACGACGAGGAAGGATGCGCGCTCAGCCAAAACCGCCTGAAGCGCCTTCGTATATCTGTCCGGAACCTTGATACCATCGACGAGCAGCTTGTAATCGCCAGTGATATCCTCCGGCATCTTGTGCTCACCGCCCAAAGCTCGCTTGAGATGGGTCAAGGGTGACGCTGCTGTAAGTTGAGATTGGAGCGCCTCTCGACGGCTCTGTGCAGACACCAACTTGTCCCGCATCTCACGAATCGATCGCTCCCGCAACCGCTGCTCTTCACGCAGCACCTGCAGGTTGGCAGAGAGCTGCTTGAGCTCGTCCTCGCCAGAAAGGTCGAGGGCTCGCAGGCTTTCCTCGAGCTCCTCCTCCTGAGCCTCTAATTTCGCCACGGCTTCCCTGGACTCCTCGAGGCGCTGCGTGAGCATCACCTTACGCTCGTCGAGGCGACGGATCTCCGTTGAGCGCGCCTGCACCAACGAGGATATCTCTCGAAACTTAGCTTCACACAGCCCGACTTCGCGCTGCCGCTTGGTCAACTCGTCCTTGATCTGATCGGCCTGGAGTCGCAGGTGCTCGATCTCCGAGTCGAATCGTACTGACTCCTCTCGGGCCTGCTGTTCGGCACTTTGAGCTTCGACCAGTTCGGTCTGTGCTCTCTGTTCCTCTTCAGCCAAAGCTTCGATGCGTCCCTTGATCTCCTCTATCTTGGAGCCCAAGCGTACCAAGGTGTCCGTGAAAAGGTCGCGCTCTGCAACGACGAGCTCCTCTTTGAGTTGCGCACGAGTAACAGCTCGCGCCGCCTGGCGCTTCAAGCTCGCCACCTGCCGTGCCACCTCTTTGATAACATCGTCCATGCGAACGAGCTGCCCTTGGGTATCGGTGAGGCGCTTGCCTACGGCGTTCATATGCTCGCGGAATCCCGCGATGTGCGCCGCCTCCTCGATCACCAATCGACGATCATCGGGCTTAGCGGTGATGATGCGCCCAATCTCTCCTTGCGCGATGATCGTGTAACCTCGCGCCGCAAGACCGACTACACGGAAAAACTCCTTGAGATCCTTGAGACGGCACTGGACCTTGTTGATGAAGAACTCTGACTCGCCGCTTCGATACAAGCGTCGGGTGATCTGCACTTCGCTTACCGATTGCAGCCATGCGTACTTAGAAAGAGAAGCTTTGATATCCGACAAGAAATCGCCCGTCGACTCCTCGACGACAGCCCTCGGCGCCAGCTCTTGCGCTCCTTCGGCGACCTGAGTTGAATCGGCAACCGTAGCTGCATCGGTGCCGGAGCCACCCTCTGTTTGCTCGTCAGCTATGCAGACTGTCGCGTCTTGAGCATCGAGCTGATCCGAATTTTGCGGCTCGCCAAGCACATCTGCGGGACGCTCTTCTGCGGTAGGCTGCACCTGGTCAGCATTAACGGCCTGCGTTGCCTCAATGACACCGACCGGGGCGATCCCCTTCTCTCCGATCTCAATCTGCTCATAATAGGACACCAAATCCTGATAAAAGCTCTCCTTGTCGGCCCGAATGACGATCGATACCTCCGCCAAGCCGAGCGGCCTCAAGGACTCCGTTCCGTTGAAAATTACGTCTTCGAGCAGATCGCCGCGCAATTGCGACGCACGAGTCTCTCCCAGCACCCATCGCAGAGCATCAACGACGTTGGACTTGCCACAACCATTGGGGCCTACGACCCCGGTTATCCCCGTTTCGAGGGGCAGCACCAACCGCTCCATGAAGGACTTGAAGCCAAATATCTCTAATCGCTCTACTCGCATCTGAACATCACTACCGAAAAAGTCGACACTACATGCGGCGACTGGCAGGCCTCCGCAAGCCCTGGTTTAACACTGTTAAATCAAGAAAGCACTAGGGAAACGTGCTAAGCCCGGGGACGCTAAGGTAACACAAGGGCCCCTTAAGCCTCTATGGGGACCGAAACCCCGGTCCCCCGCGTGGACGTGCTCGTACACGTAACCCTACCCGTGAACGAAAGTAGGCGATTTTCGTGAGGTTTTCGCGCAGATATAGTAGCTCGTTCACGCTCGAGAGGATCCGCCGCAGGGGCTTTGCTATCCCATCGAGGCCTTGCGACCTTCTGCCTAGTCGGTTGATTCCCGGTCGTCAGTAGTATCCCTGGTTTTCCCTTCCGCTTCGGCGGGAGCCGTCTCGGATGCAGCGGAAGCAGACCCCCCATCACCGTTCGTCGAGCCGATCAAAACCGACCCAAGGCGGCGGGTTAGCTCCCCGAGCCCACCCTGCGCTGGAGCCAGTATAGCCAGCGAATAGTCCAAAGCGGAGAGATACGAAAATACGATCGAGATCAACAGCAGATTGAGCCCAAGAAACTGGAAGGTCACTCGCAGCCCGAAGAGGGGGAAAGAGTAGTCATGAAGCAGAAGCGCCAGGATACTCACCATCTGCAGGAAGCTCTTCACCTTCCCGCCAGCCTTGGCAGCCACGATCGTGCCATCCTTTGCAGCGAAAGCCCGCAGCCCCGTAATCCAAAGTTCGCGCGCCAATACGAGCACGACCATCCATCCCGGTACGAACGAAACACACCGGTCGTCGCGCAAGGCAACCAACATGACCAGTGCCGCCATCACGAGGATCTTGTCTGCGAGCGGATCGAAAAGCTTTCCGAAATCCGTTACAGCGGCATATCGCCGCGCCAGGATTCCATCGGCATAGTCCGTGATCGCCGCACACACGAAGATGACCGCGGCGAGATTGAGCTTACTACGCGACGGGTCCAGAAGTACGACCACGAAGATCGGGATCAGGACGAGTCGAAGAAAGGTCAACCAGTTGGGGAGGCGCTTGTACCATTCAGCCATGCGAAGAGACACTATACTGCTTTTTGAGCTGTAGTACACGCCTCACGTACTCCTGCGTCTCGGAAAAGGGAGGGATACCGTTGTAGCGCTGTACGTGTAGATCTCCCGCGTTGTATGCCGCGAGCGCATGCTCGACGTTATTATAACGGCGGATGAGCCGTGCCAGGTAGGACGTTCCTCCCTCGATGTTTGATTCGGGCACGAAGGCGTTCCTGACCCCGAGCATACGGGCGGTCGACGGCATAAGCTGCATCAACCCGATCGCCCCCTTCGGCGACACCGCTCGCGGATTGAAAGCCGATTCGGCATGAATCACAGCCTTTATGAGGGCTGGATCTACCTTATGCGTTTGTGCAGCCTGGCGAATAGCTTCCGAGAAGAGATTCGGATAGATCTTTTTGGCTCTTCCCCGAGCGCCGCCTGCATAAGAGAAACCCCTGGTATAAGACCCACCATCGCCGCGAGCCCTGAAGATCTGTGCCTCGACCCCGGGCGGAGGCATGCGATTCGTAAACCGGATCGTTCCATCTGCCTCGTGAATGACGAAGATACGAGCATCACTAGCGTGCGCGATACCGACCCCTGCCCCTACCCACGAGCATACAACCACTGCAAAGAATCCCAGCAGCGACCGAGCCGGCGCTCGTCGAACTGCGGCAATAATAGTCATGGCGATACTCATAGCGTTGTCTCTCAACTCGGTGTTCACACCTTGCTACGTTGGGATGCAGCGCAGCCGTCGTGAGCTACAGATAAGTAGCGCCCAATCGAGAGCTATCCCGCTAACACACTGAGAACAGGGGTAAAATGCCGTTTAGAATCACCCCTCGCAGTCATCATCTGAGCAGCGTCAACGCCAGCGACGGCGCCTGGTTAGCCTGCGCGAGGACCGAAGCACCCGCTTGCTGCAGTATGTTGAGGCGCGTCAGCTCTGCAGCTTCGGTGGCCACATCGACGTCGCGTATACGGCTCTCGGCAGCCGAGAGATTCTCACGAGAGATAGATAGATTGCTGATCGCCACCTTCAGTCGCGATTCGGCAGCCCCGAGCACTCCGCGTGTCGACGCGAGAGATGAAACGGCTGCATTGACGGCATCCAGGGCGAGGCGCGACGCGCTCGCTCCTTCCGTCAGGTTGATCCCGTTGAGTGAGAACGAGAGCGACGAGGAGTTGGCTTGCGCCAGGCCGAGCGATGCCAAGGTTCCCTGAACCCCAGCGAAGGAGATCTGCGAAGTAGAGGTCGAGTCGAACCCTACTTGCAGCACGAGGGCGCTGTTCCCCGAGAGTAGGCGTACTCCGTTGAACTCCGTTGTTACGGCGATACGCTCTACCTCGGATCCGAGCGCAGTAAACTCGTTTTGCATAGCCGAGCGCTGTGCTACCGAAAATGTTCCGTTTGCAGACTGTTCAGCCAGCTCAGCAAGGCGCCCCAAAACATTCCCGATATCAGCCAAGGAAGCATCAGCGATAGCGATCGACGAGATACCGTCGTTCGCATTTCGCACAGCTACTTGTCCCACGCGGATGTTTGCCTTCAACGAATCGGCGATTGCGAGACCTGCCGCGTCGTCACTCGCTTTGTTGATACGTTGACCGGAGCTCAACTTGAGGAAGGTACCAACCAGAGCTTCGCTCGAATTGGCCAAGCGACGTTGGGCCTGAAGTGATGAGATGTTACTGCCAATCGTAATTGCCATGCCTCGCTCCTCCGTGAACTACACCGGCACTGATGGACGTTGTGAGCACAGGGGGCCCTGATGTGCCCTGTCAGATGCTACCGATCGAACTACAAAGGGCATCCCTGTCCTTTCGTTCGCCGGTCAGTAGAGGGAGACGTTCGGAATAAACAGCTTAGGACCGCGCGGCTCGAGACTACCTACACACCACCTGCTACAGAGGTACAGGTCGGTGTATCAGTGAGCGCACTTGAGGGAGAAAACGGCAGCACGGACTGCGCCGTGGAAAGGCGGTAAAGACAGCAGCTTAAGAATGCCGATTAGCAACCCCTTGTGGGGTAGCGTGACGACAACTTGTATCGTCACGCCCCCAAGAAGAGGCCCCTCCCTTACGGTTACCGTAAGAGCGAGAGCGCCAGCGACGGTGACTGGTTCGCTTGCGCGAGAACCGATGCACCGGCCTGTTGCAGAATGTTGAGTCGGGTCAACTCTGCAGCCTCGGTCGCCACGTCCACGTCACGGATTCGGCTCTCTGCGGCAGACAGGTTCTCTCGAGAGATCGAGATGTTACTGATCGCCACCCTGAGTCGCGACTCGGCAGCACCGAGGACACCGCGGGTAGACGCTAGAGACGCTACCGCACGGTTCACCGCATCGAGGGTGAGTCGTGAAGCGCTTGCACCCTCTGTCAGGCTGATACCGTTCAGAGAGAACGTGAGCGAGGAGCTGTTCTGCTGGGCAAGCCCAAGAGCAGCCAACGTTCCCTGTACTCCGTTGAACGCAATCTGCGAAGTCGAGGCCGAATCGAATCCGACCTGAAGAACGAGGTTGCTGTTACCCGACAGGAGTCGCACGCCGTTGAACTCAGTCGTGGTCGCTATACGTTCCACCTCCGAACCCAGCGCCGTGAACTCGTTCTGCAGAGCAGAGCGCTGACTCACAGAGAAAGTACCGTTCGCCGATTGCTCGGCCAACTCTGCCAGACGCGACAGAACGTTTCCGATATCAGCCAGCGAAGCATCGGCGATTCCAATCGACGAGATACCGTCGTTTGCGTTACGCACAGCTACCTGACCTACGCGGATATTCGCTTTTAACGCATCAGCGATAGCGAGACCTGCGGCGTCGTCACTAGCTTTGTTGATACGTTGACCCGAGCTCAACTTAAGAAAGGTCGAGTTGAGCTGTTCGCTCGAATTCGCCAGTCGCCTTTGAGCTTGCAGCGACGAAATGTTACTACCAATTGTAATTGCCATGCCTCATTCCTCCTTGAACTACAGTGGCATTAAATGCACGGACACTATCCAGCACAGGAATCCACACGAGTTGAACCCCTGGACGCTGTGCGCTCTCGAGCTAGAACATCCATGCTCTGGCTCTACGCTGATGTGTAAGGTGAGAGGAGAACGGGCAGACCTGCCCAAGGAACTACCACAACAACCACACTACAACTTCGAGGCACAACGACTGCCTTCAAGTACTGTTTCGACACTGCGTGTTTTTTACTGAAACGAAATTTTTGTGGGCTTCGATCTTTCTGGAATCGTGTGCTCTGTTGACGGGTTAAGAGGTTCGAAAAACCTCATTCGTCGGGCGGAAGTGCGCAGCTTATCACAGGGACGATGTGCGAAAGGCCATGACCGGCAAGACGATGTGCGAACGGCGACGGACGGCGGGGACGCCGTCCCTCCTGTAGAAATGTAAGGCAGTGCTCGCAGGCCTGGGTTGTTCGAAGGTAATGCTAGGAGGGACGGCGTCCTCGCCGTCCGGCAGCTGGCGCGGTAGGATACGAAGACGTTGTCTGGCTACGCGCTGTTTCCTCTTAACAGGGCGGTCTAGGCCCCCCTCCCCACCTTTGCACACGACATCCACGATCAAAAAAGAGCGCACGGTGAAGCCCGAAAGCCCCACCGTGCGCTCTGTATCATGAGCCCTACCAGCCCTACGATTATCGTAGGAGCGAGAGAGCCAACGAAGGAGACTGATTCGCTTGCGCGAGAACCGATGCACCAGCCTGTTGCAGGATGTTGAGCCGGGTCAACTCTGCAGCCTCGGTCGCCACGTCCACGTCGCGGATTCGGCTCTCTGCGGCAGACAGGTTCTCTCGAGAGATCGAGAGGTTACTGATCGCCACCCTTAGTCGCGACTCAGCAGCACCGAGTACGCCGCGGGTCGATGCAAGCGAAGCGACCGCTCGGTTCACCGCGTCGAGAGCGAATCGAGAAGCACTCGCACCTTCCTGCAAATTAACGCCGTTCAAGGAGAAGGTCAACGCCGAAGCATTCTGCTGCGCCAGGCCCAGCGATGCAAGCGTTCCCTGTACTCCGTTAAAGGAGATCTGCGAGGTCGATTCAGAGTTGAATCCTACTTGCAGAACCAGGTTGTTGTTACCCGACAGGAGCTTAACTCCGTTGAACTCCGTCGTGGTAGCGATACGTTCGACCTCGGAGCCGAGAGCTACGAACTCGTTCTGCAGAGCAGAGCGCTGCGTTACGGAGAACGTTCCGTTAGCAGACTGTTCAGCCAGCTCCGCGAGACGTGAAAGCACGTTTCCGATATCAGCCAACGAAGCATCAGCGATTCCAATCGACGAGATACCGTCGTTTGCGTTACGCACAGCTACCTGACCTACGCGGATGTTTGCTTTTAACGAATCAGCGATAGCGAGACCGGCGGCGTCGTCACTCGCTTTGTTGATACGTTGACCAGAACTCAACTTCAGAAAGGTTTGATTCAGAGCTTCGCTCGAATTCGCCAATCGACGTTGGGCCTGCAGTGATGAAATGTTACTACCAATTGTAATTGCCATGCCTCATTCCTCCTTGAACAACAGTGGCACAAAATGAACGGTTTCCCGGAGGCAGCAGAGTTCGACTTAACGAACCCTGACTTGTGCGCGCCGTTCCCTAATTAGGGCATCCTTGCCCTGACTAGAAACCGGTGAGTACGGCTAAAGGCCGGAGGAGCAACGAAACGCTACTTCTACTACCACTAACACCGCACCGTCTTTCGAACTGCTACACAACAACTGCTTCACAGAACCTTTACGGCACGCTTTGATTTCGACTTGACGAAAATTTGAGCGTCAAAAGCTAAAGTAGCGTAGACCCCTTGAATCATTATTATTTTTCGCGGATTAACTTCCCCAAAAAAAGCGCAATTTCGTAAAGTTTTAGAAAGGAGTGTCTAGCTCTGAAGATATCCGTTCTACGCAATCAACAAGTTATCAGAGCGGGGAAACCTGAACTCGCAAGGAAACTCCCGTGAACGTGCTCGTGCACGTAAACGTGAACGTACCCGAATTGGTGATCTCCTCTCCAAACTACGCCTCGAGCGCGCGTAACTGCCCCCTCGTGGAGGTTCACGTTCGGATAGCACTACAGACGACCCAGTAGATCCGTCGGAGAGGCAAAAAACAAGGCGCAGGTTTCCCCGCGCCTTATACAAAGGACTTCGCTACTTCAAGGACGTACTGCTTGTACCGACCCGGCAACTGCCTCTCTAGAGCAGTGCCCACACCAAGGCAACTCCCGGCCCGACCCAC
>JBILEW010000020.1:0-50438 GCA_044351885.1 Bdellovibrionota bacterium | reverse complement strand
CGTGCACCTGAACGTAAACGTGCCCGAAACAAGAACGTCAAGATTTTCGGGCACGTGCACGTTTACGAGCACGAGCACGTTCACGTGCTAAGTTCAAAAGTGAGACCATAGGTAAGTTTTGCCTCGCTTCCCTAGGATAATTGTTTACGGCCCACATAAATAAACGCCACGCCCCCGCACAGTGAGATCGTCCGTTCAGGCTTCCATCCTGCACGAATCATCATCTCTTCGAACGCCCGCCCACACGGAAACTTAGCCGACGTTTTCGGAAGATACTGATACGCACGTCGTTGGCCCGAGACCAAGCCACCGACAAAGGGTATGATGGTGTTGGAATAGAAAGAAAACATGGCACGCCAGATCCGATTCCGCGGCTGGCCAAACTCGAGCACTGCGAGATAACCACCGTCTGCGCTTACGCGCCACATCTCACGCAGCCCCCGCTCGGGATCCGGCAAATTACGCACACCGTACGCCACAGTGATCGCATCGAATGAATTATCACTGAAAGGCATCGCTTGAGCATCGACCTCACGCCACTCACAGTTCGAGAGCGTCGCCCAGCGTTTCTTCCCTACAGCGAGCATCTCAGGCGATATATCGGCTCCGACTACCTTTTCGAAACGCGCTGCAAGTCGCGGCACTAACGCACCAGTTCCGGTGCACAGGTCGAGACACGTCGCCCCTCTTTCGACAGGCAGACTAGCCACCAGTTTCTTCTCCCATACCCTGTGAAGCCCCAAGCTCAGCACCGTGTTCAACACGTCGTACGTAGGCGCAATAGAGTCGAACATGCGCCGAACCTCTGCCGAGTCAGTGGGGCGGTCAAGGGAAGATATGCTCTGAGGCTGGGTCATAAAAAGTACATACCACATCCTGCAGTCGTGAGGAATTCGGGCTCGAAAATCCCGCTGTTCCCACCCCATAAGTCACGGTACCATCCGCTCATTATGTTCAAACAAGGAACAACTTCCGGCACCCTGCTCTTCAATCTGATCCGCCTCTCTCCGTTGGCGACATCGATCATGCTAGGCGCCTTCTCAGCGCCGACCGATCTCGAAAGCTCACAAGCCGCTCTCGGAAGGCTTCTCGTGTTGTCGGTTATAATAATCGTATGGAGCATGGCTGAGAGTACCGTGATGCTGTGGCATAGAGCCAAGCAACGACAATCGGAGTCGTCGCGGGGGTACGGCTTCGTCACCGTGCTCATGGGTATAGCCCTGCTCGCGCTTCTGAACGTCTTTCGCGCTCGGACCTCTCAGAGCCTGTTTCTTCTCACCTTGGCTATGATCTCGGTACGCGGGATGTCTCGCGCAGGTTGGGAGCAGGGTCGTCCGCGGGTGGCTTTCGGCGCAGCGATAGCTGGCGCCACGCTCCTCTCCGTCCTATCGTTCTTCGCAGTATCTCCGGAATTCTATTGGGAGAAGATAGCTTTCGCCGCAGCGATGGGCTGTGCAGTGGCCTCGGTCGAAGCAACCTGGTTTGGAGATGCTTTGCAAGCTCCGGCGAATGCCCGCTGGGCCCTGCCGCTGTATCGCATCACACTTCTTGCGGGCCCTGTTATAGTCGCCACGATGGCGCTCGCTGGCTATCTGCCAAAGTACTATGCCGCGGTGTATGCACTCGTTCCCTTGGCCATTCGTCTCGTCAAAAATACCTCTCGAAGCGGCATAAACCTCACATCATACTACGGGCCCACTGCTGGAGTTTACCTAGGTTTTATGGGTATTATAACGGCGTGCCTGTTGTACATGACCCCGAGGTAACGTCGTGATCACATTCGAATCGATCGAGCACAAGGTTCTCTCCAGCCAGAGACTTACCTTCGAAGAGGGGTGCTTTCTCTTCCAGTATCCTGACCTTCTCAGTATCGCACGCCTCGCTCACACCGCTCGCACCCGCTTGCACGGAAAAACGACCTACTACAACTGGAACCTGCACCTCAATTCGACCAACGTGTGTGAGGCGGATTGCCTCTTCTGTTCCTTCTCCCGACTCAAGACCGGAATGCCGCAGGCCTACACCATGTCGGTCGAGAAGGCTCACAAGTGGATTAGCGATCGCTACAGAAAGGGGATGACCGAGATTCATATCGTCAACGGCCTTAATCCCGATCTCGAGTTTGAATACTACACCACCCTACTCTCGATGATCCGACGGGATTTCCCAGCGTTGCACATTAAGGCGTTCACTGCAGTCGAGATCCATTATTTTGCGGCGAAGTACGGCATGACCTACGAAGAGGTCCTCGCGCGCCTCATCGAGGCTGGACTCGGCTCTCTCCCGGGTGGAGGCGCGGAGATCTTTGCAGAGCGCGCACGTAAGAAGATCTGTCGAGACAAAGCCAACGCAGAGGAGTGGCTCGGAGTGCATCGTGCAGCGCACAAGCTGGGATTGAAGAGCAACTGCACAATGCTCTACGGGACGATCGAAACGCCTGAGGAGCGCATCGATCACATGTTGAGGCTCCGCTCGTTGCAGGACGAAACTGGTGGCTTCCAGGTCTTCATTCCACTCGCTTTTCACAACGAAGGGAACAGGATGGAGCGGCTTCCAGCCCCTACCGCCGTAGACGATCTACGTGTGATCGCAATTAGTCGCCTCATGCTCGACAACATCCCGCACATCAAAGCCTACTGGGTGATGTTGGGTATCAAGACTGCGCAGACAGCGCTCCTCTTTGGCGCCAACGACATCGATGGCACCGTCACCGAGGAGAAGATCTACCACATGGCAGGCTCTCACTCGCCCGATGCCCTCGACACCAACGAGATTCGATACCTGATCGAAGCTGCGGGGTTAGTCCCGCAGGAGCGCACGACAACCTATACAGAGGTTCATCGCCCGGCGGCCTGAGGGACCTATCGAGGCTAGGCAAAACCCTCTAGTAGTCTCATTTTTGAACTTACCACGTGAACGTGCTCGTAAACGTGCACGTGCCCGAACCCGAACATCTTGATGTTTTTGTTTCGGGTACGTTTACGTGCACGAGCACGTTCACGAGGGGGAAATATAAGGCTTTTCCTGGCATTCCCTAGGCTGGACTACCGCCGAGGCCTAAATATCCGCCCAATGTTCAGATAGAAAGACGCCTCATCGTCATTGTTCATACCCGCAGCAAAGTACAGCGGCACAATTGGAGTATCAGCCCCAACGAAGAGCATTCCAGCTACGATCCCCGTATTATCAGGGATCAATTCGATATCGCTGCGCAAAGAAGCCATCTCAAACGATCCACCTCCGAAGAGATTGAGGCGCGCGAGCGGCCCTCCGGCCGAAGCGAGCTCTCGATAGTAGGTGATTCGACCGATCACGAAATCCGACGCGGCCAATCCTCCGGGCTGGTAACCGGCGAGATCGAACATACCTCCCAAAATATAGACTCGCCCGGGATCGATAGTTTGAAACGAAACACCGTAGTCGGTCGAGAGCGCTATCGTATTTGCACCGAACGAGATCGGTTGTTGAAAACTTCCTTGGAGCTGCGTGAAGTCCTGAGAAGAGCCTAAAACCTCGGTATTTCGCGCCACCTCGAAATCGAAAAGGGTTCCCTTGCGCGCGAAATCGGGAGTATCGCGAGAATCGAAGTTTATCTGTCCAAAATAATTCCCGATCTGATAGCTACCCTCTCGCAAACTTGGATCGCCCACCTGACGCTTGAAATCGCCGTTCCCTCGCCGTGCACCGATCTGTATCTCTCCGCTGCGGCCGAGACGATGTCCAACTCCCGCACCAGCCGTAATCCGACTGCGCTGATATTCGGCGAGCTCCTCGTCTCCCACCCGGACGGGGACCTGGTACCGATCAAGGCTCAAGATCGGATTTACGAAAAAGCCTCCCTCGTAGCTAATCGGTTGATAGAAGTCGAGCTCGAAGAGCGGTCGCCATCCGATATCTAAGCGCACGTCGAGCATTCCACCAGCACGATTTAGGTCATTGAAGCGCGCTCCCAACGCAAGCTGATACGCGCTGTTCCCTTGGAAGTCGTCTTGGAGCGAGAATCCTACTTGCAAGTACTGATCGTACCATGAAGGCTTCTTAGCCGTGACCGCGAGCACCCGATTTCCATCGGTATCTTTCTCTACCGTATAGGAGAGCGACGCGAGATCTCCTTCGTTGTAGACGGTATCTACGACTCGCTCCACCGCCTCTGTATCGAGAGGCTTTCCAACCTGGAAGGAGAAGGACCGTTCGAGGTGCGGAGCGAGTGGCTCGATATCGGAAACTATCCGCACGGCAGTGATGATCCCGTCATCCTTCATCGACTCCTCACGATGAGCCCTGTACGCAGCGTACTCCTCCTCCGAGACCGAGAACGCTTTCAACGCCTCTACATTCTCAAGCGCCACCGTTTCTCCTCGGGCTAAGATCTCCCTACCCATTTTGAAGTCAGTTGCGCCGAAACCTTTGAGGTTCGGAACGAGCAAGAGATCTCCCGGGCGCATGTTCTGGCGCTGCAGCATGGAATTCTGCTGGAGCAAGAGCGAGATTATCTGCCCGGCTATACCGAGCATGTTTCCGAGCTCGTCTTTCTTCTTCAGATCGACGACGAGATCAACGACGATAAGCCGCTCCGCACCCATTTCGAGCGCAAGATCGACCGGTAGATTGTTTGCGATACCGCCATCTACCAGCGCACGGTCCTCGAGCATCACAGGCGTAAAGAATCCGGGTACCGCCATACTGGCGCGCGCTGCGTACGCAAGTTCACCCGAGCGTAGCGGTACCGCCTCTCCCGTCTCGATATCGGCGGCGACCGCACAGAACGGAACGGGCAGTGCGTTGAAATCGATATCGCCTGGGGTCCGGTGATACAGCTTCTGCAGCAGAGGGAGTACGTGCTGTCCAGATACGACACCGGAAAAGCGCGCGAGGGCGCCACCCTTGATACCTATCTTGGCATCACCGAGGAACTGTCCACCTCGGCCGTACTTGTTTCGATACTCGACATCTTCGCGTTTGAGGGTCTCGTTGAAGAGGGCGTCCCAATCAGTATCAAAGAGCACCTGCTCCATCTCAGGCACCGTGCAACCGGAGGCGTAGGCGGCACCGACGATCGAACCCATACTCGTGCCGGTGATGACATCTACGGGGATGCGATTCGCTTCGAGTACTTTGAGTACACCTACGTGCGCCATACCCAGAGCGCCACCACCCGCCAGCACGAGACCGATCTTCGGTCTCTTGTTTTTTCGATCTGTGGTGGGAGATCCGAGAGCTGGCTCCGACGTAAGGAGAACGAGAGCTACGAGAGCTAAGAGAGACCTTATGACCGTCATTATCTGATTCCGCACGAAGCTACGACTTGATAATGCAGCTAGTAGCACGGGAGAGGCTGCGCAACTAGAGCCTACGAACCTCAGGTCGTTCAGGGGTGGCCCATTCGTGGAAGATCTCTTCCAGGTAGGACTCCAACGCCTCTACGGGGATATGGGAGGGGATTACCAAATCCTCTGCCCCGCGCTTGCCATCGGCACCGAGGCTAAAGACCTCCCAGCGCTCCTGCGAACGGCGAACAATGAGGGTGAGGCGTCCGTAGACGTCGAAGCGGAACTCCATCACTCTACAATATCTTCACGAAAAGCCTTTATCTAGGGAAGCGAGGAGAAATCCACCTGTGGTCTCACTTTGGAACTTAGCACGTGAACGTGCTCGTGCTCGTAAACGTGCACGTACCCGAAAATCTTGATGTTCTTATTCGGGTACGTTTACGTTCAGGTGCACGAGCACGTTCACGTGGCAGAGTTGCAGGTTTTGCCTTTCTTTCCTAGGGACACCCTTCGCCCGAGAGGCGTGCTGCTATTGCTGCTATTGCGAATCCGAACATCAGCGGACGGCGACACGCCGTCCCTCCTCAGCACAACTGCCGTATTTCGGTGGGACGGCGTGTCGCCGTCCGTGCCAGCATCCCCAACGATCCTCGAATCCCCGGGGAGGGCGACCATGTCGGTCGCCGTTCATTCGAATTATCGACAAACGCCTTCGGTGAAACGAGGTCCTCATGTGCCAAGATAACGCAGGTCGTGGGTTCCAGCGAACGGCGACCGATACGGTCGCCCTCCCACCCCGTTCGAGCAAAACCGCCACCAAATCAGGCAATTATAGGCTAATTGCTTAAGCCTCAAGACATCGTTATACTCACACGTTCCGACTGCTTCTTTGACATCTCTGGTTACGGTAGAGAGAAAATACCCTTCTCATCTGGCTCATTCCTCTGCGTTCCGCAGCATTGACCCAGGTGGGCAGGGTGGAACAACTACTTAGGTTGTCCCTGTCGCATCGCCCTTCTACATAAGGAGTAACTTATGAAGGGAACTTTTGCTTTGAGGCGGGGAGTCGCCTGGTTTTATTTCTCGGTCACTATCCTCGGATTTGTGACCGGTCTAGGCGGAGGCGACGCGCGCCTGCTTTATCTCGCTCTGATTATTGTGGGGTTAGCGGTAACATACAATTTTCGCTACCTCTCAAAAAAGCGCGAGACGCCCCTACAGGGGAGTGATATTTCTTTCCACTTCGCCATGTCGGGTTTGGCCACGTTTGTGGCCACATTGACACTTCATTTGGAAAGGGCAGTCATTGTCGAGGTACCCAAAGGGTACCTCGCCGCTAAGTTTCAGGGCTCCGAGATCCGAGAGGTCCTCACAGAGCCCGGGGTTTATTTCAAGAGCCCCTTTGCGTCATTCAAGACGCAACAGAAGTTGCTGGGATACGAGGTAACTCTTCCCGGCTTCACCTCTGACGGGGCAAAGGTGCCGGTGCTCGTACGGGCATCCGCGGTCGTGTCCTCCGAGAATCTTCGCGAGATCTTCAGAATTAACCCTGAGGGTACGGCGCTCGCTCCCACGGTGGAGCAGGCGTTGCGCGAAGCGGTCGCCAGATCTGTGCCTCGATACAGCGAGCAAGAGATCGACGAGAACCGTCGAAAACTCGAGTCCGCCGTCCGCGATGCAGCTTCGAACGACCTCAAGGGGCATTTCGTCGAACTGAAGGAGATGCAGTTAGCGGTGTTCTCGCCAGAGGATTCCGTACACTAAGTCTGCCAAGTTCGATAATTCGGCTCCACTGTTTCGGGATCACACAGTGGAGATCTCCAAACTCGTCTCAATCCCTCAGGGCTTGGGACGAGTTTCTATAAGCATGGCGACAGACGAGGTTGTATCTCCTTTTTCGAGAAGGATTAACGTTCCACCCTGTCGCCCTGCCATCTTTTACTCTCTCTATACTGTGAGCACACAGCTCTCGAATGACATCTCGCTGCGACGAGTCAGAGAAGGATGCAGTTTCTGGAGATTCCCTTCCCTTACAAGCGAGATTGCCCTATTCTCTGGGGTTCTTTGGAAGTTATTCACCGTGTTATCGCCTATTTCCTCTCATCGTAAAACCGAACTCGGAAGTTCCGGCGCCGAATCACAACCACGAGTACCAGCCGCTGACTTTGAGCCGGGGAATAATAACGAGGGACTTTCCCTCCCGAAGCTGCAACGCTCAACGACAGTCGAACTGCAGACAACGGTGGATTCGCAGACAAACGATCTGGAATCTTCGGGATCGAATCGAGAGGCGCAGGCACTTTCGTCCGATCCCGCTGCCGATCGCTCAGAAGCTCTGTTGCAGCCAAGGCTGCTCGTGGAGGCCCTGCGAGAAAGTTCTCTGATGCTCCTCGAAGGCTTCGCTGGACTTTTAACCAAAGTTCCCGGTCCCCCAGCGCTTAAGAACGCGGTAGGTGCAACGCTAGGCGTGTGCGCGGGAGGACTCCTGTATGCGTTCCCCGGTCACACCTTCGGAGCCCTCGCGACCCTCTCGGTGTTTGCAGCGCTCGGCCTGGAGAAGAACCATCACATACGAGCTCAGGGGATCGTCGGTGGTATGCTGTGCGCGGCACACTTCGTAGCGATGGATATCCCAGCGGCAGCGGTCTGCACGGTTTTAGCGACCGCACGCACCGTATTCCAAGCGATGCTTCCGGAAGATCGAATTCGCGCACGAGCTGTCGTAGCAGGGCTCGGGTTCGGCGCTGCCGCAACGGTGTGTGGTCTTTTTACCGATCTCCTCCCGTTAACCCAGCTCAGTAACATCCCGCTGTGGAGCACTGCCCTAGGTTCGTTGTCCGGTGCCTTTACCCAGAGGTACAGCTGGGCCACCCGAGTATGCTCCTTGGTAGGAACGGCTATCTGTATTCCCTACCATCTCTTAGAAAGCCTCTCTCTAGCGGGGCTCGTCATCAATGTCGTCATTTTGCCGCGCATAGCGCACTCTATATGGCGATACGATGTGGCTAAGAAGTCAGAGGAATGCGCGGCAAATTCGGCGCCTGCCGTGCAGAGAGCTCGAGCAACAGACGGCGGGGACGCCGCTCCTCCTGCATCGATGACCTAGCTAGGGAGAAGAAAGGTGCGTCTCGGGCCTCCCTTCTCTCAGGACTGTTCCGTTATCTCGCCAGAGGCCCTAATGATGCGCGGCACGAGATCACATATGCTCGGAAGGATTCCTCGAAGCTCTGCCCATGCTCCCGCGAAGGAGCCGATTTTGAGACCCGACTCTCGCGCGGATGAGACTATCGATTGCTGCCGAATGATCCGAACATCTATCATTTTGAGCAGTCGTTCCTCCCGCAGCCAGACAGTGACCCATGGCTGCTTCAATACTGAGCACGCCTGCTCCGCACGTTTCTGAACTGCATTTCGCACCATAGGTTCATAGAGTGAAGAAACCTTCTTCACCAGGCCCATCGACCAATCGGCGTTTATCTCGCGCCAGATCGACTCCCGCGACTTGGAAGGTTGCCGGATCAGGCCTTCGACAAAACGGAGGACAACGGGCGCATGGCAAGGAGCCAGAGGTGAGTCCTTGTCCGACAGCTTCGAAGCTATCTGCTCTAGAGTTATCTCTGACCTGAAGCTCTCAATTGATTCACGTATCTTTCTGTCAGCACATGCCAAGGCGAGTTTACGAAAAAAATTGTCGGCTCCCCTCTCGAGACCACGCAACGGGGGTGGGTACTGCCGCGAGCGCCGTTCATCGATGTAAGACCCAACAAACGCCGCCAAAAATATCCGTTCGTGATAGCTCTCTGCACTCTCGTGCGCGAGCGGCAATGGATTTGAATCCAAAGAAATGGCGCGCGCATGAGCGGCTACAGGGTCGTGCTCCACTTCTTGCGCAAGTCTCACTAATCGTTCCAAGGGGATATCTTGGCGATCGGCGCCTCGTTTGTTGGCGAGCCTCTTGACTGGGTTGTGACATTCGATGATCGCACGCACGAGGGGGGTGCTCGAGGCTATCTCTTCGACGAATTGGCGCACCCTCTCTCTGCTTATACCTGTTTGAGCACCAACCGCACGTAACGGTGAGTCGCCGAGCACATACTCTCGCGCCATATGCACCTTTTGCTTCCCGAGCATGATGGCAAGTGGGCTGCCCTCGAGTAGCTCAAACATCCCTGTCTTGGCGCCATAGAGCACAGAAGACGCAAAGTCCTCCAGCGCCTGGGAGTCAACCCCGAAGGCGGATGATACCGCTTTCACGTCGTCGACGCCATGTGACTTCAACGCTATCCTCACGAATGATTCGCCCACCTTCGTATGGTCGGAGGACTTAGTCTTCGGAAACCGTCTGCCGGCTTCATCCTGCGCAATCTCAATGATTCTTGTTATGAGCAGCGCCTTGAAGTCTGCTGTCAGCCCCTTCTGGACCTCTCCTCTAAACTGTTTGATTGAACTCCCTGTCAGCTTAGTGAAGAGATAGAAAGGTCGGCTTGGCTTCAGTGGAGGGCTCCATAGTGCGCACAAAGTTGTCTCAGGAACGCCGAGAGCAGCCGCCGTAACCAGGCGCATGAAATCAGCGTCTCCTTGACCGAAGGTGTGGTCGCACGGTTTGTTGAGATCAGCTGGTAAGCGACCACTCCGTAACGCCTCGAGAACTACTTGTGGAGTGATTGGGGTTTGAGGGACAGCCACGCTCGGTTTACGCCCCCTGGGACTCGGTGAGGTCGGTGCGCTCGTCGTATCAGGGAAGACTGGCGACTGATGCACAATGTCGGCTGCATCATTGGCTGCCGCTGCCACATTGGTCGCCATCGTATCAACAAAGGTGCTTTCGGGCCCGCCTAGCAGCGTTGCAAGGCAAGACAAGCGCTCTGAAATCGCAGTAAGCCTCTTTCGGTAAGCATCAATGCAGGGCTCCACCGGCTCAGTGACGAGCTGACGCAACAGCTCTACCTGCGTCCGAAGATCGGGAGCTCGTGGTGCGTCGTCAAGGTGGCCACTAGCCTCAGTCGGCGAATGTGTTTTCGGTGAAGAAGACAGTTGTTGATCCACGTCAGATGATAGCGATGCTCAGCAGTTAAATCAACCTTGGATCTTACTGAATATACTCACAATTCCCCAATCCACGGGGGTTGTCCCTTGCTGCCCTAGCATCTCACGCAACCAACGGCAGGCACACCCAAGTCGAAATTCGCCGGTAGTGTCACCGTTTCCTCAACGCTTCCGTTGTGCAACATTTCCCTCGTCCTGCTCGTTAGAGCAAGAAGCTTTGATAACGTTACACTCATGACCATGCGCTTACTTCATCTCGCCTTTTGTACATCTCTCGTCGCTTTCCTCGGCTGCTTTAATCAGGGCTCGGAAAATCTTAGGCAAGCCGACGAACTCTCGCGCGAAGGAAAGTACGAAGAAGCGATAGAAGCCTACCGCAAGCACATGGAGTATCGCCTCACGGTGACCAACCGCCCGGAGTGGGAGAATCCTTATTTCTATCTCCTACTCATCGGGGACGAATACCTGCACCGCGGAGAACCAGCCAAAGCGCTTGAGCAATACGAGGAGGCGGAACGGCAGAAGGTGCATCCGACCCTGATCTCCGACCGCTACCGTGCGGTCGCTCGGTGGTACGAGGAGCACGGCCAACTCCAACTCTCGCTGGATGTCCTCAAGAAGTTCCGCGACCGAGACTCGCTACTGTTCGACGCCATGGCGGATAGGGTCGCACGAGCACTCACCGAGCAAGAGAACAAAGAGCTTGAGAAAACAGTGCCCGTCCCTTCCCTACTACCTGCTCCCTCCACCTCGGAGAGTCCGGACAAAAAGCCTCTTTGAGTTTCTGTCCCATTCGACTCGTCGGTCCGGCACGGCCGTGGTGATGTTCTACGTTCTCTGCAACGAGCGCATGAAGAACTTGCAGTGCGTGGTAGGTTCCGAACTCCTGCACAACGCAATCGATTCGCGTCTTTTGAAAACAGGTCGAAAAGAGGTGACACAACGCCCCTGTCGCCGAGTAGTTTATACTTCCCGCACCATCCGGAGCATGCACCCGCTCAGCACCGAAGATCTCCCCTACCCTACGATGCTCATCGGAGCCACTCGGATATTCTATCAGCAGCGTTTCCTCCGCGAAGGAGCCTAAGCCCGTGTGAACGTCTACTACGATCAGGTGCTCGGTTGCCGATAGATGCTCGGAGAACCACGCTCTCGAGATAGCGATCTCCTGCTGCAACTCTTTACCTCCGAAATAAAGCCCTCGCGGCTCTATGAACTGCCCCCCTGTAACAGCCTGCTTGAGAGAGGAGAACCCATGTGCGGTAATAGCGAGTGCAGCTCGAAGGGCGAACGTCGAAAAGGGTGGCGCCGTTACAGGGGTGATCAGATCGCGTACCAGCTCGTATCCGGCTGGAGCCCCGGCTCGCTCGAATGGCGGCAGTACAAAGTTCCGATTGAGATCCACGTTGTGCTCGTTCGTACGGCGTAGATTCGACATCCCCCACGGATTGAAGCAATGCACGAACACGACGGCGGTATCGCTGGGGAATGGAGGCATCTCGTTAAGGATAGAGAACTGAACGGCGGAACCGGCGAACGCCTCGACCCCGTGCACTCCTGCTAGATGTACGATCTTTTTCGGTGCGGAATACTCTCCGAACACCGCGACGTCGATACTAAGATCATGCGAAACGTGTCCGCCGGCACTCGTCACCGGTTCACAGTGCGCCTTCCCACCCAAAGCCGTGACGGTCTCGAGAAATCGGCGTCGGGACGTGAAGAAATCGGTGGGGAATAGATCCGACACAGCTACCGTATTTGCGCGCCCGAAAGGTGATCTACAACCCCTGGATCAGTAACCACCTCCTCCAAGGCGCTTCCCATCGCCTGTGCCAGGAGCTCCCTGACGTGAGTTGCTCGCAGGACCGGGTGACTCATGGTGGCTTCACCCCCAAAACTTGCACGGTATTTCACACTCGCGTCAGCTCCGCGAACGACTACCTTTATGCGAGCCGTAGCCGACGCAGACGAGGTCGGAAACGACGGAACGACACTGGCCTTCCATTCGACTATCTCCCCCTCTATCTGTGGGGCTTGGAGTACCGCGATTCGTATGCCGGCCTTACGGAGGTAATTTTCGAGTCCCTCTTGCACGACCACCCCGAGGTTACCTTCCGACGGCACCTGTCGACCATCGATAACCGCAAGGGTGTTGGATTTACGATTGTCGGTAAATGTTCCTATCCGCACCTTGATCGGTCCGTCTCGACGTTCCTGAGCCTCCACCTTCTCCGAGTCGGGGACACTCGGCACCGAGAGTCGAACTCCGAGATCAGGCGCGCACGCGGATACCAGACACGAAACCAACACTATCCATACGACCCGAGCCATACACACCTCATTACTTAGAACTACATTCCATCGATAGATCTTCCTTCCATATTTGGCAACTGATGCACCGGGGAGATCACAGAAGTTTCTCGCACTCGCCAGCTTCGCCCCTGACTTCAGGAGAGGGATCCTGCCGCGCCGCGAGGAGCGTGCCCTTCACGCGCTCGAGGATAGAACCACCTGCCTGAATTCCGAGGCTCGTAAGCGCCCACACCGCGTGCTGTCGCACAATCGGAGACTCGTCCTCGCGTACTGCGCCCTGGAGAGGCTCGACAAGCTCGACAGCTCCGGTGTTGGCCGCTACGACCGCTGCATTGCGTAACAGCCCCTCTCGCTTAGCACGCATCAACGCCGTGCCTCCGAAATATCCAACGAACTCGTCGTGCGAACGGATTTCCAACACACGCCGCAGATCGAGTGCAGGCCCCACCCCCTGCTCGAAGTTGAACTCTTCGATAGAGGCTCGATACCCCTTTTTCAGAGAAACGAAATTGAATGGGCACACCTCTTGGCAGATATCACAGCCAAACACCCACTCACCGAGCCATTCGCGCTCCGTGAGCGTCAGAGCCCCGCGCTTTTCGATCGTCAGGTACGAAATACACCGTCGAGCGTCGAGTACTCGCTCTGATACGAATGCTTGGGTAGGACAACGGCTCAGGCAGTTGGTGCACGTCCCACAATGAGAAGCTGAAGGGCTACTTTGCCCGCGATCGACGATATCGAGCTCCCACAAAACCTCTCCAAGCAGGAAGAAGCTTCCCCGCCCTGGAACGATCGCCATGGTGTTCTTCCCGATGAACGCAAGCTCTGAACGCCGAGCGAGCGCCCGCTCCAGGAGTGGCACGGAGTCGCTGAAGGCCCGAAACGAGAGGCTCCGCCCCAGGTGCTCCTCAACCCGTCGAATCAACAGCTCAAGCCTTTTGCGCAAGACCTTGTGGTAGTCCCTTCCCCAAGCATAGCGGGCCACACGCCCGAACCCTGGGGGCAGAGGAGGCCTGGGAGCTCTATCGTAGGCCAGAGCCACCATTATGACGGAGCGCACCCCCTCCAAAAGGCGCTCCGGAGAGGCCAAGAGGTGGGGATCTCGGAGCATGTAGTCCATATCCCCAGCGTAGCCGGCCTCCTGCCAGCCCTTCAGATGTTCGAGATCATGGTGGAGCTGAGCTGCATCAGTGACTCCGACAACATCGAGGCCGACCCCACGAGCCAGCATCTGAAGGTCGCCAAACGCCAAAGATTGCATATCTTCTACCATCAAAAACGAGATCTTTTGTCGCCGAGGGTTGACCAGGTACACTAACTCAAGTAACTGTATGAAGCTTTTGAGAGAAGCGGAAGCATCCTTGCCAACCGCTCTCATTGTAAGATGTGTCCCTATCGTCTAGCCTGGCCTAGGACGTCACCCTTTCACGGTGAAGACACGGGTTCGAATCCCGTTGGGGACAATCACCCTTCCCGGTCATGAAATCAACCTCTGACACCACCTCTCGACCGGCCCGCGCGATCGAGCAACCATCGCCCAAGGAGCGCTTTGCGTATGCGTTGAGCTTGGTGCCAGAGTTGCGCGATGTCGATGAGACCATTCGAGCGGCGTGCCGCTCTGACGTGACACTCATGCGCGAGATCCCAGAGTACCTGCTCGGCCTCGGGGGCAAACGGATTCGTCCTGCTTTGACCCTGCTGTGTGCCAAGGCCTTAGGAGCTCAGGAGATTACCCCGGATATCGTGGAGGTCTCAGCAGGGATTGAGCTGATACACATGGCGACCCTGCTCCACGACGATATCGTCGACCAGTCGCCGATCCGCAGACACAAGCCCTCCCCCTATGCGAGGTACGGAACGTCCGCCACCCTTCTTTCGGGAGACTTCCTCCTTACGCGGGCCTTTGGACTGTGCGCCAAACTAGACCACGAGATCATCACCGCAACCGAACAGGCTTGTATCGAACTGGTGGAGGGAGAGGCGCTCGAGACCGTACTCTCACAGGAACAGCACTCCCTCGCTTCCAGCCTCACCATAGCGCAACGAAAGACAGCATCGCTGTTTCGATTGGCGACGTTCTGTGCGGCGCACCTTACCGATGCACGTGACGAAACCAAAGCCTCCATGACGCGTTTCGGAGAATCACTCGGGGTGGCGTTTCAGATCATCGACGACATCTTGGATGTTATCTCGGACGAAGCGACCCTCGGCAAGCGTCCGGGCCTGGATATCGCCGAGCGCAAACCATCTATCGTCAACGTCATGTGGCTCGAGAGCGGCGATGCGGAAGCGCAGCGTCTCCTGACCCCTGCTGGTGGTGAAGGAGAGCAAGAGTTTGTTGAGCGCTCCCTGAAATCCCTGCGCGAGAGTGCGGTGCTCATTCAGGCCAAGGAGTTGGCTCGTTCGTACGCAGATGAAGCTAGTAGTGAGCTGACAGACGCATTTGGTGGCAATCTCTCCGACCTACCTCCCGAAGGAGAGGCGTTGTTCGCTATCATCGATTTCGCCTTGGAGCGGATGGTTTAGCTCGAAACACCCGAACCTGCGACAACAGCATGCCGATATTTCACACACATTCGTTGAGCTAGGCGCGCCAATCCAATTCGCAACCTCAACAAAATTGCGAATCAGATTGGGAGGGCGGCCGTGTCGGTCGTCGTACATTTCATTTATCGGCAGACGTCCTCGATGGAACGAGGTCCTCATGTCCCAAGATAGCGCAGGTCGTGGATTCCGGCGAACGGCGACCGACACGGTCGCCCTCCCACGCCCCTCTACGATTTGTCAGAGAGCCGCGCCCTGTACGAGCGCGGCTAGGGACCTCTGCTCGGAGACCTATGCACACTCCGTCGCGACACGCGGCAGCTGATCCAACCGCTCGTTACCGAGCTCATTGAGCTGCTTGCCCTCGATAACAAGCTTGTCATCTCTGCTCGTAGCGCCAGATAGCGCAAAGTTCTTACGAGCCTGTATGCGCTTAATTTGGTTTACAATATCGGCATACAGCCCTCTAAGCGCCTCAATCGTCTCACCACGATCTACAGTCTCGCAGAATGGCGGAGCGAATGGACAGGACTTGATGACCTCAGGGAATGCCAGCGCCAGAGACTGAGCTCGTTTCGAAAGCGTGTCAGCTTTCTTCGCAGCTCGAGCACTATCACGAGATAGCTTGGAAGCCATTGAGGCCGAGAGCTTCCCCTGCTTGACTCGCTTATTCGCGAGAGCGGTGAGCTGCTTGGCTGCCTTACGGGCCAACGCAGCGAGGTCGAGAGCTGTCTCATTGAGATCGCTCTTCACCGTCCCTATTGGCGTATCTACGCAACCGCCTGGACACACCGGTGTGGCCTCCGTGACTTCCGCGCGCGCTCCGTCAAGGTTCCAGGCGAGATCCTCCTCGAAGAGCGAGGAGAAGGCGCCCTTGTTGAGTCCCGCCTTGAGCGCAATCGGCTGTCCGCGGTCCGCCGGTGAAGGCGAGAAGAAGTTCAGGCTGCCAAGTGGAACTGTGACAGTGAAGTCGTTGAGATTTCTGTAGCTATAGGTAACCTTCAACCCCTCCTCAGAACTGTCTATACACTCGGCGATCGGCTCAACATGCTGACACTCCGGTGAGTTCAGAGACGCAGTAGCTTGAGACAGGCTCCCTCCTTGGGCTCGAACAGACCAGGTAAGAGGTTGTCCGTCGAATATCACACCGAACGCTCCCTTGTTTTGACCAGGCTTGAAGACCGTCACTTGACCACGACTCGGGTTACCAGGTGACAGCTCGTTCCTCGTCGCCCCCATACTGGTCGTCGGAATTTCGATGCTGCTATCCTTTACGTTGTTGTAGCTAAAGTAGGCCGTGTAAAAGCCGTCTTGATTATCATAGACGCACTCCACCCCTACAGTGATTACAGCTGGCTCATCGGACTCGTCATTGTCCTGTCCGTCCTTACAACCCGGATCGAGCGTATCAACCAATCCATCTTGATCGTTGTCAACGCCGTCCTGACACTTCGACTGCGGATCGCTCTCGTCGTTGTCTTGGTCGCCGGAACAGCTGAAGTCAGCGCGATCTGTCGCTCCATCGCCATCGTTATCGATACCGTCCTGACACTGTGACTTCGGATTTCCCTCGTCGTTATCCTGCTTGCTTCCACCGCAACTGAAGTCGGCGAGGTCTACTGCGCCGTCACTGTCGTTGTCGACACCATCCTGGCACTGAGAGGTCGCACGCCCCTCATTGTCGAGGTTCGGATCGTACGATGCCGGAACGGTTGGATTCGCCCAACATCCAGGATCTGCTGCATCAGTCAGCCCATCTGCATCATCATCGGTGCCGTTGCGACACTCCTCGAACTCGGTTGAACCATTCGGCGTCGTGCACTTTGGATCCTCCGTGAATTCGCTATCGTCATTCGCATTACGGCAACCGCTATCAGCCAGGTCTACGGCGCCATCACCGTCATTGTCCCAGCCATCGCTACACGCCGAAAGCCTGTGCTTGCACGAGATTGAAGCTATCCAGGTCTTACTATACTTGGGGTTTGCAGATTCAACGGCGAAATTCGCTCCACTGAAGCGCCAGTGATAGTTGTCACTCGGAGAGTGGTAGTTACACTTGCCATTCGGATACCTACCACTGCGCTCGTCGTCACGGCAGGTCGAGGAGACGTAATCGCGATAGCCGAGAACGCGGCACACCATCTGCAGAGTTGGAAGGTGCTCGGTGATTCCCGAACCTTGATCCTGACCTGTATTACCCCAACTCCCCCCGTCGGAACGCACAAGAGCAGAGCCTGCACCTTCAATCGGGGGCGTATAAGGATATTTTTTCGAGTGGATGGCGCTCTCTACGCCGCTGCGGACAACTGTTGGGTCACCAGCTCCTCCGAGCTGATACACCTGCCCATTCGTAGGTGACAGCTCAACATATGCGTCTGCACGACCGTCTCCATCATTGTCCTTACCATCGCTGCACTGAGTTTGAGCTCGAGCATCCACCAGAGGAGCGAGCGCGCAACAGAGAAAAACGATGATCCTCTTTGATAACGTGTTCATTGGAATAATCTCGAAAATCAACAATTGACCCGATAAACTAGACCACCTGTAATCGTGTCTTACTCACAAAGTGCGTCTGGAATTGAACGGACCACCCTACAAAGGACGAGTTTTTCGCCTAGTTACGAGGATCTCCTACCCGTAGCGAAAGAGTGCAGGGTGGGTCGATATTTGATTTTAAGAAGGGGGAGGCCGTACCAGCGGTACTAAGAGGCAGAAAAAGAAACGGGGCCTCCCGGGGCCCCATTCCACTTCATGTCGCCAGCCAAGTGGCTTCATGGGCAGGTAAACAAATCACCCGCCTCTATGCAGCCCTCCGCCGAGTGCGAATCTTCGACTTGGCATTGACGATTGCATAGCGCGTTTTTTCAGGATCGAATCCAAAGTAGCGGCAGATAGAGACGAACGACAGGATATACTCCTCGTCGTCGCTCATGAGATACTCTAACGCCTCTTGCCGAAGCTCAGGCCCAGAGCTGAGATCTTCGATGGTCCTCAAGATCATCGCTCTCATTAACTCACTGACCGCCGTGTATCCTTTCCCGCCGAGATACGCGAGGTCCATTTCAGGTAACCGATCCGAATTGCTCACCGCAGACTCCGTGAAATCAAAAGCCACGTTACCTCCTTGAAGTTGCCTTAGTCATTTCACATACTCCGCTCCAGCAGGCTGGAGGCGGCGTAGGTAAACCCTTGAGGCCACTTCGAAAACCTGTGAGCTAAAAAAAGTGGAACCAGCCGACGAAATCACTCTCGTCGACAACATCAATCCCGTTATGGCGTATACCTCTGCCCGCGATGCTTTAATGAATTTTTTGGGGGTAACCTGCGGGAATTACGGATTCGGAGTCGTAGGTATCCGGAAGACCCGTCCCGCATCAACGGTCCGCGCGATTACGGACGGCGGGGACGCCGTCCCTCCTCAAATTAGGTGGCAACACACCATGCATGCACCACACCATGAAGACCTGCTACGAACGTACCAGGAGGGACGGCGTCCACGCCGTCCGTCAATCCCCATGAGGCTACAGCCTCGGGGCAAAAAAGAAGCGGGCCCTCTTTCGAGAAGCCCGCTTCGACTTGCCATCTGACGGTGCCAGACCGCTATGCGGCCAGGTCATCTCCGTTCGATGCGATTTTGAGCATCCTTTCGACGCCCTTTAATTTTAGCCTTTTCAGCCGACGCTGTTCGACCTCTTCCGATGCGGTTAAATACGCCTGGCGGGCGAATCGTTCGAGCTTGTCTTCGAATTGGATGTGCTGATTGTAAAGTTTTCTGACCTCAAAGTTGGTCTGCAACACCCTCTGAATCAGCTCACGTTCGTCACTTTCCATGCGATATTCTCCCTTCCGAAATTCCCGGCGAGAAGCAAGGCCCTCGCAGGTACGAGGTTGAACGCTACAGCTTCTCTAGTATAGCGCGAAGCGCCTCGTTCTCTAAATAAAAATCGACCGAATGCTTCCGAGAATGGCGCGCTATGACGACAATCACACCACTGGAACGACGAACGCTACCGAGCGACCGCAGGCCTCGCCCTGTCGTCTAAAGGAGTGAAAACGCTGATCCGAGATGGTACAGATCTGCGCCGATTCGGCTCGAAGCGAGCCACTGCATTCGGCTAACTGCTTGATCGCAGTTGCGGCAGTATCGAGCAAGTATTTTTCATCCGCAGTTTTGCGGAACACGGCGGAAGCACCGATCGCATCCACAACCTCCCGACCAACCTCGTAGCGCTCTCCCCCGGCCGCAGCGAACACCGCCGCTTCGATCAGCCCGTCGAGCGAAGCGAGGGTCTTGGCGATCACTCCGCATGCCAACCCCCTCCATCCAGCGTGGATCGCAGCCCAACCGGTACGCGCTCTGACGAGCACCGGCACGCAGTCTGCTGCCATCACCCCGAAGGCGACACGACGCGCAGGTATCATTTGATGGGTCGGTGCTATCAGCGCGTCACACTCAACGCTCTTAAAGAGTTTGCCCTTCTCGCTTGCGAGGCTCTCAATCGACTGCGCACTACGAAGATCACATGAACGGTCACCGTGAACCTGCTGCGGCACCGCAAGGTCTGTTACTCCAAGCGCCGCACACAATACCCGTTCAGACGAAGCCATCGTTTCCCCTTTGAAATCGAGATCAGAGAGGGTCATACCGTGCAGGATCCCCTCGTCCCACCAGGGACGGTAGACCAATAGACGCACACCAGCATGTACCTTTATAGCGAAGCGCTCGTTCATCTCGATTCGTACGCTCGAAACACGGCCAGCAGCTTTTCGAAATCCGATGGTAATGGCACAGAGAAGGAGAGTCGCTCTTTCGTTACAGGATGAGTGAACGACAGCGTCGCAGCATGGAGCGCCTGCCGCCCAAATTGATCTGCTGCCTCGCGCAAAGCCTGCGGCAGATTGGAGAGGTCTCCGTACACTCGATCTCCGATTACAGGACATCCTATCGATTGCATATGAACACGGATCTGATGCGTTCTCCCGGTCTTGAGCTTACACTCCACGAGGGTGCCGTACCGAAATCGCTCTATCACCCGCCACAGGGTGACAGCGGTGCGGCCTTTCTCGGAGATAGCCATCAACCTCCGCTGCGTAGGATGGCGACCGATAGGCGCATTGACCTCCCCCTCATCACCTTGCTGGATAGGGCGAACGCCCCGCGGGGTACTAAACAGGAGCGCACGGTAACTTCGTCCCGCTGTGCGCTCCGAGAACTGCTTGGAGAGTGCAGCGAGAACCGCAGTCGATTTCGCTACCACGACGAGCCCGGTCGTATCCTTGTCGAGTCGATGCACGATACCCGGGCGATCTGACTCACCTACCCCGAGCTGCTCGCGCCCCACGTGTTGAACGATCGCGTTTGCAAGGGTTCGGCTGACGTTCCCGGCGCCCGGATGCATCGAGAGATCGGCCGGTTTGTTGATTACGAGGAGATGCTGATCTTCGAAGACTATCTCGAGCGGTAGGTCGAGAGGCTCAAGGGTCGTGGGACGCTCAGGAGGCAACGTGACCTCGGCAGTGTCTCCCGCCTCGAGTTTATGCGCAGGCCTGGTGACAACCTTGCCGTTGACGGACACCGCACCCTGCTCGATCCACCGTTCGACCTGAGAGCGACTGACTTCGGAGATACCGGCCATGAAACGTACAAGCGCCCGGTCCAAGCGCTCTGGAACGCCGTCGTATACAAAGGTGTGCGTTCGGCCGTTCATCGCACCGACTCAACGAGAATAGCGCGAGCCTGCACCACGTCACGCGCGATCTGCTCTTTGAGCTCCTCAACAGATGCAAAACGGCGCTCGTCTCTGAGACGCTCCACGAACGCTACCTCTACGCGACGTCCGTACATCGGACCGGGATTGTGATCGAGCACGTGAACTTCGAGCCGTTCGCCGAGTCCGTTGAAGGTAGGTCGAGTGCCGATATTCGCAACGGCGGGATGCTCAACACCGTCAATCGTAGCCCGACACGCGTACACTCCTCGTGCAGGTAGCAGGCGTCGTCCTGCAGCGATGTTCATCGTCGGAAACCCGATAGCTCCTCCTCGCTTGTCTCCGTGACCGACACGGGCTGAGATGCAAAAGGGACGACCAAGAAGTGCATTCGCTCCCTTCACATCGCCTTGAACGATGAGGGCGCGTATCGCTCGAGAGCTGGGCTTTCCTACGCTTGTATCGAACTTCGGAACGACCTGGAGCGAGATGCCGTACTTGGGAAGGTTTGCTTGTAGGAAGGGGATATCGCCCTCGCGCCCTCGTCCGAGCGCAGCATCCTCACCTACCACCAGCACTCGCGCTCCGAGCGCTTTGACGAACACGTTTTCGATGAACGTCCGGGCCGTCATCTGCGCCATCTGCGGGGTGAAGTGCACGAGATACAAGAGATCAATCCCGAGCTGCCCGAGGTGCTCCCGCTTCTCGCGGAGACTCGTTATGTACCGCACATCGTCCGCACGACGTAGAACCTGCAGCGGATGGGGATAAAACGATACGACCGTACAGCTGTCAGTACCCGCTGCTTCATGCACGGAACGGATCACGTGCTCGTGCCCCAAATGAACGCCATCGAAGTTGCCGAGCGTTATCACCCCACCGCGCAAGGACACTGGAATATCCTGAGGATACCTGGCCAATCTACATGCGGGTGGGTGATCCATTGAGCGCTCTACAGCCCCTTCTGCGAAACAGCGGAACCGAATTTACTTGAGATCACGCAATCTCTCTTTGGCGACCACAGCTTCGGGGGAGCGTGGGTAATCATCAACGAGCTTGCGCAGACTAAGGGCTGCGGTCTTCTTATCGCCAAGTCTGTTGAGGGCCGAGCCTTGTCGCAAGAGGCTCGAAGGAGCACGCTGGCTTTTGGGATACTGATACACGACATCGGCGTAGGACCGCAGGGCACTGCGATCATCACCGAGCCCGTCATAGGCCACCCCCTGCCAAAAGAGAGCTACGGCTGCTTTGTCAGTACCGCGGAGCTGACTCACAGCGTTCTGAAGGAGCGGCAATGCATCGTCGAACTTTCCCTCCCGTAACCGGAGAAGCGCATCACTCACGAGAACCTGAGGCTCACCGGTGAGGCTATTGGCCCACACCTCGTCGACCTCCAATTCGTCACTCGGCACGACAGCCGGCGGAGGAACTCTCCTTCGCAGGGAGCTCAAGTCTTCCTTGAGAGCCGAGAGATCGCTTCCGATCCTCTTGTTGTGAGAGAACTCCATCTCCTCGATGCGCCCCGACATCTGTTTGAGCTGGGCATCGAGCGAGTTAATGGTTTCGGTCTGCTCCGCCTGAAATGAACGCATATCGTTCAAACTGCGCTCGAGACGGGATACCTTCTGCTCCAAATCCTGGATCGAACATCCACCTGCGAACAGTGCAAGGAGAAGCACGACTCTCTTCATACGAAATTTCCTGCCCTACAAAAGAATACGACCTTAGAGACGGTGAGAATCACCGCCCCTAAGGTCGATATACGGCTACGGCCTTACGACCGCAAGCCTTTAAACCTTAGTCAACCTTGAAGTGGTCGCGGCGATTCTTCGCCCACGCAGCTTCGTTGTGAGCTGGGTCGAGCGGAAGCTCTTCGCCGTAGCTTACAGTGCTCATGCGGGAAGCATCAACTCCGAGGGTGCGGAGGTGCTCCATTGCAGCACGGGCACGGTTAGCACCGAGTACCATGTTGTACTCGTTGGTTCCGCGCTCGTCGCAGTGACCCTCGATCTGAACCTTGCTGCCCGAGTTGGCCTTGAGCCACTCAGCGTTACCAGCCAAGATGCCCTTAGCGGTAGCGTCGATTTTGTAGGAATCAAATGCGAAATTGATATCCTTGAGCGGACCGTCGGCTACCGGAGGAGGAACATTTCCAGCCTCAGGCGCTACCGTCGTGCGGCAGGTACAGCCAGTTGATACGAGCGCAATTGCGCTTACGAAAAGAATTGAGAGACTACGCGATAGCTTCATTAGCTTAATTACCTCCGGGAATGTTGCCCAAACTCATTTCCTATTGGTCGTATTACCTGCTCTTTTGCACGGTTTCGAGCCTCATGTGCCCTCAACCATACTGCGCGATATAACACGAGCCGTTAACACATCCAAACCACCGACGAGGCCGCATCGAACGATACAACCAAAAATCTCAATCGAAACGTTCAATCGAGCCATCTCTGAAGCGGCTTTTCAGGTACGCTCCGGCGGATTACGCCGCAAAGCATACCTCAAACCCTTCTTCAAAACGCTGTCGGACTTCGCCTGCAGAAACTAATCGCAGGAGCTTTGCGCCCCCTAGTTCCCTACCAGGCCCCGATCATGTGGTACGCACTTGATACTCGACAACACTCAACATTGCAAGCAGTTATCTGAAACCGTTTTTCAGTAGGGCGGATTTAAGCCTGCCGACTTCCGGCTCAACGCGGGAGGGGGCCCCACGTAGGCTCGAAATCACCCCCACGGCTCGTGGTGATCTGCTTGATACTCGACCCATCGGTTCGCATGATTCCGATACTATACGGCCCACCGAAATAGGTTGTGGAGAACGTCAAGTAGCGTCCATCAGGCGAGAACTCAGGATCTTCACTGCTACCAGAGCTCGTCAACTGAACAGCGTTTTGGCCGTCCGCGTCTGATACGAAAAGTTGAAAGTTACCATCCGCACGACACACAAAGGCTATCTTGTCGCCTTTAGGTGACCAGGCAGGCGACGTACAGTAGTTGGAGGTCACGAAGCTGACCCGTTGAGCGTTCCCCCCGCCGACACCCATCTTGTAAATCTGCGGACCTCCTCCCCGATTAGAACAGAATAGCACCTCTGAGCCATCCGGAGACGGCACCGGCGAGACATCGATAGCCCTGTTCGGAGTAGTCAAGCGCCGAGCGAGGCCTCCATCGGAATTCAACAGCAATATATCGCTATCACTCCCCTCGGTGCGCGACACCAAGATCTGAGACGGAGAGAGAAAATGTCCCCCGATCTCTAATTCCGATGTACGCGTGAGCTGTCGCGCTGCTTTGGTAGCCACATCCACGATGAAAAGATCAGGGACACGGTTGCGATACGATGTGTAGACGAGCTTAGTACCCGATGGATCCCAAGCGGAAGAGATCGCGAGACCTCTTTCGTTCGTGAGCTGGCGGACATTGCCACCATCCATGTCCATTACGAAGAGCTCTTTGAAACGCCCAACACGGGATGAGAAGGCGATCTGACTACCAAACGGCCCATATTCGCCGGTGTAGTACTTCATGACCTCGTTGGCGAAGCGATGCGCGATGAGGCGCGCCTGACTCACGTCACCTTCGTACTCCTTGGCAAGCACCACTGTCTGCTTCTGCACGTCGTGAAGATACAGCTGCGCTTTGACTCGCCCATCTACGACCCTCGTCTCACCCTTGATCAATCCTTCAGCGCCCACGACACTCCAGTCAGAGTATGCGGTCGACTCTTGCGCCCCACACTTGCCCGCCGACTCTATAAAGCCCTGAGGGTTGAGGATCTCGAAGTACCCCGAGATATCGAGGTCCTTCGACATAATCTTCGGTATCTCCCCTCCTGGGGCTGCGGACTCTCCCGGAGCACACAGCTGCGGCAACGCGAGCGGGATGAGCTTTCCAGCTCCACGGACATAGATATCGGTCTGGGCCCAGGCGCTTTGAACAAACCCGAGAGAGACGACGAAGAGAAGGGAGAGATATCGCATGGCAACTCCTACATGAGCCCGCTGCAGCGCTCTCCTCGCTAAGCGAGGGCGCTACAAGCTAACTCCGACAAAATGCATCAATGCCGAGGATGGCGCAACGGGTCCCCGTCGTTTCAATCGATTCGAAGCTACGCGCGGATCAATTACGCGGATCAAAGGTGATACGAGTACCCTCAGCGAAGTACTGCTCGTAGAACCGCGCCGGGGGTGGTGGCAACGGGCTAGCTTTGATAATCGCTCTTTGCACCGACTCATCGAACCCTCCGACACCTGAGCCCTTGAGGATCCGCACCGCAGAAATCACACCATCCGACCCGATCTTGAAGCTCAGCTGCGTAATGAGAGACGAGTTCGGATCATACCAGCGCCACGCCTCCTTGATGCGGGCCTGCACCAACTTCTGGTAAGCGATCACCTCGGCCGGCAGCACCTGTCCGCCCCCCATGCCTGAACCACCAACCTTCCCAGCGCCGAAGCCCTGGCCGCCCGCACTGGTTGACTCGCCGAGATACCGCTGCAACCCGGCCTGCAGCCGCTTATCTACCTCGTCTCCATCGCTCTTTTGGTTCTTGGTATCCTTCTTGGCGTCTGGCTTCTTGGTCGGAGCTGCCGTCGCTTTCGTCGTTGGCTTCGGCTGCGGAGTCGGCTTGGCCGACTGCGCCGTAGGCTTCGGTGTTGGCTTCTTCTCCGCTACGCTAACCTCCGCGTCGTCTTCGGGCTCCTGCGGCTTCTCCTGCTCCTTCTCCTTGGGCTGCTCTTTGACCTCAGCATCCTTCTTGGTCTCGGCAGTGACGTTCTTTACCGGCGCAACCGGGCTCTTCTTATCATCTTTAGGAACCTGCGTGATCCCACCGAGGTTCTTGCCCCCTTCGATCGAGATTGAGTAGATGATCGGCTCTTGAAAATCGCCCATATCGGGCAGAATTTTGAAGATCAGCAACGCCGCCAAGACGGCGTGCGCCACGACGGACACGGACATCCCAAATCGAAAGTAATCTTCGGGCTTCTGTCGAAGAGCACCCACGGACAATGTCGGTAACCTCTCTCTTAAAAGCTCTCTTGCCTACGCCTTCTTACCGTCCGGCGCCGCTGATACGAGCCCGATCTGCGTGATACCGCCGCCATGTAGCGCCGCCATCACCTCCATGATACGCCCATACCCCAGGGTTGCATCACCCTTAATGTACACCTTCCGCTCGTTCTCAGGCTTGTTGGCGAAGAGCACCTTCACTTTGGTCGCCAGTTCGGTCAACTCCACCTTGTTCCCTGCTCCGATGAAAACATTTCCAGTCTTGTCGAGCGAGATCACTATCTGCTCCGTGGAGCTTCTGAGCGGCGCAGTCGTAGCCTTGGGCAGATCGACCTCCACCCCCTGCTGCAACATCGGTGTGGTGACCATGAAGATCACGAGCAACACCAACATCACGTCGACCAGAGGAGTTACGTTGATCGCTGCAATGGGTCCGTCGTTGTCAGAATTGAGGTTTCCGGCCATGGGGCACTAAACTCACGAAAGCTAAACTAGCGTACCAGGTAACGACGAGCGATGTTGAGGAACTCTGACGAGAAGCTGTCCATCGATTGACGAAACTTGCGGATCGAAGCGGTAAAATAGTTGAACGCCACCGCCGCTGGGATAGCCGCAGCCAGACCAACTGCCGTAGCGACGAGCGCCTCCGATATACCTGGAGCAACTGCTTGGATCGTCGAGCTCTTGGCCTCACCGAGTCCGTGGAACGCATTCATGATGCCCCACACCGTTCCGAAGAGACCTATGAAGGGAGCCGCGCTCGCCACACTCGCCAAGAAGGTTACACCTTTCTCCAGCCGGTGACTCTCCTCGAGCTCGGCTCGCTTGAGGGCGCGTTCGACAGTTCCCAGATCAGCGTCAAAATCCCCCGAGCGCTTACCGGCTTCGCGACTCTCCTGTACCATGTGAGTCAATTCTCGATACCCCGAGGAAAACACGCTCACAAGCGGGCTTGCCCCGAGTCTGCGCGACGAGTCGTCGATGCGCGAGAAATTTCGGGTCTCCCAGAACACCTCGGAGAATTCATTCGTGGACTGTTGAGCACGCCTAAACTGAATCATCTTGGCGATGGTAATCGCCCAGCTCCACACAGAGAGCACTACGAGCATGATGAGCACGAACTGCACCACCGGGCCTGAGCCGGTTATCATGTCAAATACACTCGGCGTGCTGGCTATCGGCGTTTCGGTGACTGGCACTGGAAGTGGAAGTGGATCCACGGGCTAACCTCCCCATCAAAAATACCGGCTAAATATGCCATAGAGCGTGACCCAGCACCAGATACTGAGGACCATGTTTCCTTTTAAAACGTGGGGGGTTATAAACCCCCTATCAATTGTAGAAAGCACTGTTAAGGAGTCGACATGCCCGTAGGAATAGCTATCAACGGATTTGGCCGCATCGGACGCAACATCGTGCGCCAACTCTTCACCGCCAAACAATCAAAGACCGTCAACCTCGTAGCGATCAACGACCTGACGGACCCTGCTACTCTAGCCCACCTGCTCAAGTACGATTCGGTCCACGGTCGGTTTCCCGGAACTGTTGAGGCTGGCGACGGCTGCATCATTATCAACGGTCAACAGGTAAAGGTCTTCGCTGAGAAAGACCCTGCCAAGTTGCCGTGGTCATCAGTCGGAGCGGCGATTATACTGGAGTGTACCGGTATCTTCACCAAGAAGGACAAGGCGCAGCTTCACCTGCAGGCGGGAGCCAAGAAGGTCATCATCTCCGCACCCGCACCCGATCCAGACCTTACTCTCGCATACGGCGTGAACCACACCGACTACAAGCCGGCCGAGCACCACATCATCAGCAACGCTTCGTGCACCACGAACTGCTTGGCGCCGGTTGCGAAGGTACTCGTGGAGAACTTCGGCGTAGTGAAAGGATCGATGACGACCATTCACTCGTACACCAACGACCAGCAGATCCTCGATCTCCCGCACAAGGATCTCCGACGTGCTCGCGCTGCGAACCTCTCGATGATCCCGACTACTACGGGCGCTGCCAAGGCTGTTGGCCTCGTAATCCCAGCGCTGAACGGCAAGGTCGATGGATTCGCAATTCGCGTTCCGACTCCGGACGTGTCCGTGGTCGACTTCGTTGCCGAGCTCGGCCAGGATGTAACGGTTGAAGAGATCAACCGTGCCCTCAAGAGTGCCAGCGAGAACACCCTCAAGGGAGTCCTCGGCTTCTCCGAGGAGCCTTTGGTGTCGATCGATTATACGGGCGACACACACTCCTCGATCGTCGACTCACTCTCGACTATGGTCATTCAGAAGCGCTTGGCCAAGGTCGTCGCGTGGTACGACAACGAGATGGGCTTCTCGGCTCGTATGTGCGATGTCACAGAGATGATCGCCAAGAGCTTGTCGTAAACAACGGCAGCTCGCCAAAAGAGGGCACCCTCGAGGTGCCCTCTTTTTTGATTCTTTACCCCTTACAAGACTGATTTACTGCACACTGTTATGCGCACACGAAATCTACTCGCCGGAAATTGGAAGATGAACCTCGGCCCCTCCCAGGCACACACTTACGCCAAGGAGATGAAGAGCAAGGTGACTAACCTCACGAAGACCGACGTGTGGGTGGCACCTCCTGTCGTCAGCATGGGCGCCGCCGTGTGCGAACTAGCGGGAACCGCCATCAAAGTCGGCGCGCAAAACGTCCACTGGGCTGAATCAGGCGCATTCACCGGCGAGACATCCCCTGCTTTTCTGACCGAGATGGGCGTCACCTTTACTTTAGTAGGACATTCGGAGCGGCGAACCTATTTCGGAGAAACCAACGAGCACGTAGCTATGAGAACTCAGGCGGGGCTCAAAGCGGGGCTCGACGTCATCGTATGCATCGGAGAAACCGAGAAGCAGCGCGTCGACGGACACACTGAGCAGGTCTTGAGGTCTCAGCTCGAGCCGGTCCTCGCCGTGATTCAAGCCGATCACTCCGCAAAGGCCATCATTGCGTACGAACCGGTTTGGGCGATCGGAACGGGGCGAGTAGCATCGTTCAAGGAGATCGCCGATGCTCACTCCTTCATTCACTCGGTGTGGAACGAGCGCAAGCTCCCCTCCTCCGCCGCGATCTTGTACGGCGGAAGCGTCAATCCGGCGAACTTCGCCGAGATCCTCGCTCTGGACGGGGTCGACGGAGCGCTCGTAGGTGGAGCAAGCATCAAGATGGATCAGTGGCTCCAACTGATCGCAATCTCAGAGGCGTGACGAACGGCGGTGCAAGCCAAACAGCTATGAGCGCGCCCGCGGGTTGCCTCGAGAGCTCCCGAGGGGTTCACCTCACGTAGCGCTCAGAGGCGGCTGGTCTTCGCTGACACAACAGCTACTACCTTAGATAGGGATTTATCACCCACGAACTCACACCAGCGATTCGTTGGGAAGGCGCCCCTTCCAAGAAGTGCTTTTCGACCTCTTCTCGCGATGTATCTGCAAACTCCTTACGCAAGGAGGAACGGATCTCTTTCTTCGCTTGGCGATAAAGGGCGGTCTCCTGTTTATCGAAAGTCCGAAGAAGGTGCTTCTCGATCTTAGCTACCCGATCGTCGAATATCTCCGAGACTTTGAAAACCGTGCCGAAAATCAGTAGCGCCTGCTTCCACGAGAGCCGGCAAGCACTATAGTGTGCCATGTGAGCGATTATCCACGCACAACTTCTTGCGTCAGGTCGCGACTGCTTCCCGAGCTCTGCCTGGAGAACTTCGGCGAATGTATCGAGCACGGGAATTCCGCTCGGGTCCTTGGCTTTATTGTGCTTCTCGGCCATGTCTGCTTCGATCATGATCTTCTTGAGGAGCCCGCCGCACATGGCTTCGAGCCTATACTGGTTCGGCGCTTGATTGCACAGGAACCTCACTACGACCTGCGCTAACTGTCGGTTTGGCATCGCAGCTATGAGCGAGGCCGCATTGATTTTCGAGCCCACGAAATCAGGACTATCTGCAAGCGCGTTATCGACCATTGTTCCGAGTATAATACTATCCTTTGCGCTCTCTCGACGCTCGACCACGATCTCGCCCAGGGTGTCGTACTGAACTCCAGTCAAGGGATAGCGCGTCTTAGTGTTCAGCGCATATCGAGGCTGAACTATAAAACGATCCTTGGGAAAACGTTCTTCGAGGTGCTTTTTTATGGCTCTCCATTCCTCCTCAAAGTACTTACTCGGAGGTACAGAAAAGGGGTGTGTGTATCGACCTACGTGGATCTTACAGAGCGTGTTCGCGGCCGGGGGTTCTCGGTGCAATGAGCTTATAAAGCTCGCTGGATCCTTGAACGTCTCGGTCTTTGGAGAAGGGACACTGGGGCTGATGGGCGGCCAGTCAATGACGGGGTAGAAGTACCCTACCGGATAGATCTTGGTGTTGTTGAGCCGTAGAGCTTTATCAAAATCCAATAGAGACAACAGCTCAAATGGCGCCGCTGCGTGGCCTCCGTCCTCTGAAGCTCTCTGGTTGAGAAACACGAGCGACTTGTCTTTCCAGCGCTCGAGGAGCGAACCGTGAGGGCCCTGTTGGGTCAACTCTAGATGTCCATGGACTGAGATGTCCCAGATAGAGAAAGATAGACCAAGAGAGTTCGCCAATTCGGCACTCTTCTGAACGACTCCTTTTGCATCACAAAAGGAGAGCGCACCCCCAGCGTTCTTGTCGCTCTTGATATCCGAGGCGAGTGTAATCGTTCGTTGTAGCTCCTTCTCCATGCGTTGCATCACGTCCGTCCCATCCATTCCTACCTGGCACGCCATCTTGTCCCGTCTGGCCGGGCGCCTCCTTCCCCCCGGATACGTCGACCGAAATCTCTTGGATGCGAGCTGCGGACTCTTCCATGACCGTAGCTGCGACCTTGCCACCCGATTTCGTACTCGGCTGTACGTGGCACACCACTTTGGAGGTCTGAGGATTGAAGGATACGTTCAGGTCAACATTATGCCCATGAGTCTGTGGGGAAGGCACTTGCCCGAGCTGCTTGTCGTTTTCTCCGGGATGGTTGATGCGCATCACTAAGCTCCTTCAATATGTGGGCGTCGTTGATCTTAGCTAATCGACCTGCTCAGACATTCGTCGAGTGTTGTCCGAGCGCCATGCTCATACAGCTTGCTCACCCACTCCGAGACGGAGCTCCGGAACACCGAGGAGGACGAGAGGTCGCCGAACACCTCAAGAAGGCCGTCGACAAAGATACCAGCGTCGTGTCTCGGTGAGTCCTTTACTGCCAGACCCAGCGCCCTCAGCTTGGTAGCCATGGGGTCTTCCAGCTGAATCTCTTCACTAAGCTCCCCAACACCCGAACAGAAACGTATCCATGCTGCCACACACAACGTGCCGAGTTCTATCGGCGTGTCGTTGGCTATCCCTGCTCGGATAGAAGGGAGAACAAACGTAGGGATCTTGGCTGACCCGTCGAGGCAGATACGTAACGTTTGATCCTTCAAGTTGGGGTTTAGGAACCTCTCGACAATGGTGTTGCAATAGTCAGCAAATGCAATGCCGGGAACGGGTGCGAGATTCGGAATAACTTCCTTACTCCAGAACCGGTCGAGAAGCAGGCGGAACTGCTCATCGCCGGCAACTTCATGGATGAACGAGTGTCCGGCAAGGTGACCCAAATATCCCAACTGCGAGTGGCCAGCATTGAGGAGACGCAGCTTCATCTCTTCGTACGGATGCACGTCGTTCGTGAAGATCACCCCGGGAATCTTCTCCAATGCTGGGCGCCCCAGAGGAAAATCATCTTCGATTACCCACTGGAAAAAGCTCTCGCATACAACTGGCGCGTGATCGTCGAGCTTGTAACTCGTGCGGATATGATTTTGGTCTGCTTCGGTCGTTCGGGGGGTGATCCGATCGACCATGGTGTTGGGAAAGGAAACGTTGCTCTCGACGTATGCAGCCAGCTCGGGGTCTTTCAGTCGACAAAACGAGGTCAAAGCGGTGCGAAGTACCCGTCCGTTTCCGCACACGTTGTCACACGAAAGTAGCGTAGGCGCAGGGATACCCTGCCTACGACGCTCATCCAAGACGAGCGCGAGCAACCCGAGCGCTGTGACGGGTGGCGTTTCACCAGAGAGATCTCGTTGAACGTCAGGGTGCTCACTGAGGAACCGCTTAGCTGCCGAATCGAAGTAGTATCCCCCTTCGGTTACCGTGAGTGTAATCAGCTTGACCGAGGGCGATACCAACTGAGACAGTGCAGACTCGAGGTCGCGTGAGGCGCAAACCACCTTTGGTATACTGCCGACTACTCGCAGATTCTCACCCGCAACATCTCGTTGAAGGAGCGAGTACAGACCGTGCTGTTTGGTCAATGCATCACACAGGGGCGTGCCGCTCGGAACCACATTGACACCGCACAACCCCCACTCTCGATGACGACCAAAGTCAGAAGACAACAGATTATCCAGAGCAACCGCTTGGTGCGCTCGATGGAAAGCCCCACAGCCGATATGCGCCCATCCGATCTGGAGCTTCGTACGGTCGTAGGTAGGACAGGAAACCTTTGGCAGCTTCCCTACAGCGCTCAAGGTATCCTGCAAAAGGTTCGTCTCTCGGTATATTTCGTGGCTTCGTGCGACATTCATACTCTCGACTCTCGACGTTATTCGGTTGGTAGCCGGGTGGGCTCAGATGCCCTATATGCCGAGATTGAGGAGATTCGTCTGAATCAGCAAATATGTCTCGAATTATACAATCATTACCCCTATACTCCGTATTTTGAGATACTTGCCTTATAAATTTGGGCCATCCGTGAAACTCTCTCCGTCACAAGCCAAGGTCATTTCGAGCGTGTCTCTTCAGGCGGACTGCGCGATACAAGAGGTTGCCAAGGAGTGCAAGCTCCGGCCGCACGTGGTGCGCTACACGTTGAGCGAACTCGTTCGCAGTGGTCACGCTCGAGCATTTCCGATCGTCAATATCCATGCTCTTGGATACACAGATTACTGTATCTTTCTGACCCTGACGTCGGAGAATCGCGCTTCGCGCCAGCGCGTGTTGAAGTTTTTTTCGGAATCTGAACGCACGGCGTGGGTTGCTGAGCTTTCGGGGGAGTTCCACTACACAGTTTCGATATTCGCGCGCGACGTGTTCGAGGTGGACTCGTATTTTCGGGAACTCTCTTCTGCTGTCCCCGGTATCGTCGTTGAGAAGACCCTGGCGATAAGAATTGCGTGGACCACATTTCGGTGGAAATACCTCTCCAACCACCGTTCGAACGTAGAGTTTATCACGCGCTCGCGGGCTTCTGAAGTCGAAGATCTCGATCAGACTGATCATGCCATCCTGCGCGCTATTGCAGGAGATCCTCTTGCTCCGAGAACTCACCAAGCACGAGCAGCCGGAATCCCGGTTACGACTCTTCATCATCGACTCAAGGGCTTACAGACCCGCGGAATTCTTCTTGGAACTGTGTATTTCATCGACATGGCTCGGTTGGGTATTCACTCCTTTCGATTGCTCATAGGCACAAAAACGAGCACGGCCAAGCTGACGCAAACTCTGTGGAATTTCTCCTTCAAACATCCCAACGTCGTCGGATTCATCCATTGCTTTGGAGCCTGGGATTACGAGCTCAACGTCGAAGTTCAAAACCCGGCCCACTTAGCGGCTATTCACGATAGTATCGAAGACCTCTTGGGCTCAGAGATACACTCGCTACGGACTGTTACCGTACTCGGTACGCCAAAAGCGCAGGCATACCCATTTCGATAGCTTTTCCAGCCCTCTGAATCCTCCGCTTCCATCTTCTCAACCATCTCATCCGCCACGTATACACGTTGCATGCATCTATTCTTGCCTCATGGATGCACAGCAGTCGCCAGACAAGGACAACTCACGATTAGACCACGCAGCTCAACTCGCTGCGGAAGAAACAGCGCGCGGCGAACCGGGGAAAGCTTATCAGCGAGAGGTAACAACGATACGGGACGATGCTTTCGTCCTCTCTCTTTTGATGCGTCCGGATGGATCAAATCGCCTCGATTCCATAACCGTGGAGGTTCTTTCTCGGAGCGGTACATTAGTCGCGACCTACCAAACCACATCAAGTATTCCTCCATGGATCAGCAAAGAGGCGGTGAAGCTGAGCAAGGCCCTCGAACACGGCATACATCCAAAGCGTCTGCTATCAGAGATAGTGCTATTATTAGCGGCGAACTCGGCAGTCGAATGGAACCTCTCATCACCCCCTTCGCCGCCCGCAGCCCAAGGAGGGCCTCCTCGATTTACTAGCGTCATACCGACGCTCCTGGATTTTGCTGAACGCCCGCAAATCGTCGATGAGCACTTGACCGCGACGATTCCCACTGAGCGCGGCTTTGACCGTTTGACGGTGAAGATGAGCCCCAATCTCGGATTCATGCGATGCATTATCGAGGGTGACGAGTTCTCTGGGCAGCCACGGGAGTGGAAGATAAGAGCTCGGCTCGATCGAAAGCTCGAAGAGGGCCTCTTTCGTCAGGATCTTTCCCTGAAGGCCAACGAGTTACTGATACGGCTCTACTTGGATGGCGGAAAGAGCCTCGTCGACCTCCTGGATGGGGGGCACTTCGGTGCGCAGGCTTGTCCTATCCCTTATAAAAGCAGCTCTCATATTGACACGAGGCTCTCACGCGGTTTCATCGACGTCGCCGATAAATCAACTGAGCTGCTCCACTCGCGCGCCAAAGTTTTTCTACGTTTGGGCACCCGCTTCGCTGTAATCCGAGTCGTTCCGTGTCCGGACGATTTTTCACAGGCCGCCAGTGTGGTGTTCGACTGCGGCTCCTCAAACCCTGAGCTCAATGTGTTACAGCTCGACTATATCGAGATGGCATACAAGCTACTGACATCATCGAACGCCGGAGAGCGCTATCGGGGTGCTCAGATGTGCAGCCCAAAGCAAAGCGGTCTCGAGTATTTCCGCGTAGGATATCAACCCGCAAAGGAGGCATCTCCTCTGGTCTATTCACTGCTCAAGATGGATATCTCGTATTGGAGTCCAACCCCTAATCTTGAGGCACTTATCGGTGAATCGCACGCTTATGAGATAAACTCTCTCCAGGGGATGAATATCGTCGTTCCTCAGCCCGGTTCCTGGCAGGACATAGCCATCATGCTCGAAGGGGGTCGGAGGATACTAGCCGAGAGACTCGAAAGGGAACTTTCACCAGGCAATAGACATCTATTTCGAGATATCACGTGCATCCTTCACAACAACGGTTCGATCGGAGTCACCTTGCACAACAGGATTGGAGGTGTCTACCACGCGGTTATCGACGGCGATAGAGTGCGAGATGAGAGCTCCCAGGCTGCGATCATCGCGTCTCTCTTTGCAAGCTTCGCTCGATCCACCGGCGGCGCATGGACGGCAGTGGTGGGAGAGATCGAGAATCTGAGCGGCCAAAGCGCAGCCGATGTCGAGCTACGCCTAGGCGACCCTCAATATCAGAACATCCCGCCATTCGAGGACCGGATGGGAGCGCTGATGCTGGCTGAGGCTGTAAAACTGAGCGCCTTCGTCAGCGCAGACGCACCATCTCGTCGCAAGCTAACATCGGAGATTCGCTATGCAGGATTGGGATCTGCGCATATATCCTTCTCCCGCGAAGGCAACGGACCAACATTCGAATTCCTCGTTCAAGACAACGAACTCCGTGAGGTAGTGATAACTAAGACGAAAGCGGACCCTGAGCGGCCCGATCCTCGCGCCATCACTCTCTACCGCTTCCGTGCTGATGGCATCACCCTAAATTCGGAGCATTTCTTCGAGATCCTCGAGGCAGCTCACAATTTCGCTGGACAGCTCGTTCCGTATCCGTATGATAATTGGTACAGGCAGGCCTTCCCTCAATTGCTCGAACCGTTCGTGGCCGTTCTTTCGGCGCGTATGAATCGGGTTTTTCCTCTATAGCTAGGCTACCTTTCCGATTCTATTCGCGACTTCTCATTGAGTTGGTCGAATAGATGCCCATGCAGACGAGCACTTTTTCCTCTATAGCTAGGCTACCTTTCCGATTCTATTCGTAACTTCTCATTGAGTTGGTCGAATAGATGCCCATGCAGACGAGCACTTGCTGCCCCCTTAGGTTCCCCGATCTACGCTCAGATCCTCATAGGAGATCTTCGTATTCTTACAGCTGGTATGAAGCAACTGGGCTTCTAACGTTGATCTGCGGAAATCAATCGATTCACAACCAGTGTCAGGTTTTCAGAGGGCTCGAACATGAACACTTCGCCACAACATGCAGGTCTAATCGAGGTGAGCATAGTCGTGATGGTACTTGGCGGCGTAGCCCTCGCGAGCGGAGCCCACGTTACCGATCTCCTGTCGGCACTCGCTGGGCTGCTGACATTTATGTGTACTCAAGTTGCCTTCGACATGAACGAGCACCTTCAGAGCATGAAGGCTGACAATTTGCATTTTCGAAACAGGTACAGGATCCTCTTCTTCATGAAGGAGTGTATCTGGGTGGTAACCTTTATTGTACTGGGGAGCCTGCCTCTGCTCGCGTCCACCGGAGTCTTTGCATCATATCCGTATTGGCGTCGCAAGATACGCAACTGTGTGGCAGCGGCGCCCCGTCTCTGTGGCGAGCACTCTGCCTGCTAGTCGAGCGAAGCATCCTTTACTAGAGATGCGAAGCAAAGAAATCTTTCAATGAGTCGGGGGATGCTTCAAAAGGGTGAGAGGCTCTCGTTCGTCATCGTGCTGCATTGCTTCGAGCAGTTGATCGATCTTGCCCTCTATTCGCTCCTGGTCCTCCATCTCCTTCCGATACAGGAGATGCCCCAGCCCCTGAATCAGGAGTGCTTGCACGAATAACTGTGCCCACTCGGATTGCCAGTTCTCGAAAATTGCAGATAAGAATTGATTGATGTTTCCGTGGCCGCGTACGACTTGAAAGATGTACTGTGCGGCTATACTTCCGATAAAGAGTACTGCCAGTATGTATAAGGCGCCCCAATACTGAAAGTGTCGCTTCATGCCAACATCATCACCGCTTCACACATCCCAGGCCACCAGAAGTACGTACATCCTGACAGCCACGTCGCCGCTCCTGCTCCGTACACTTGCGCTCGCTCTGTTGGAATCCTGGAGGACATTCATCGCGTAATGCCCGCGACGACTCGTGACGCTGGCTTTCGAGATTTCGGCGCTCTCGTTCGAGACGCTCGCGCTCAAGGGCCAACTGCCTTCTTTCCTCATCCGAGGAATCGTCCCCGTAACGTCCCCTATCCCTGTCGCCATAGCCGTATGAATCGCTGGGATTCCGGTAGTCGTCCAGCTCTCGGTAATAATCACCCGTTTGTGCCACAGCCGATGGTGGCAGTACCCAGGCCGCCCCTAACGCTGTCAGCAATACTACAGATGTTTCAGCTACAATCTTCTTCATAAGCTATCCTCCGAAACGGCCCCCGCGCACCGACAAGAACCCTGCGTCCATGCGTTTTCATCCTGGAAGAGATCAGCACCACCATCACTACTACATCGAAACTTCCCCAGTGTAAGGATGATATCAGCCCTACTCTCCTCCTTCGATCCCCTCCGAGTGTATGACACTCAACTGCTCAGGTACCTATAGGATGGACCGCTGCGATCTACCTTCCACAGCATCTCGCTTACCGAGCTCCCTGCTCACGTCCTGTAATAGTCTCTGCCGCCCCATGTACGGCCCCTTCTCCGGCGGATTGCCCTATTGGCTTGAGCGCAGCCCTCACCTGTTCGTTAGCGGCGACCGCAGTTATTAAGGACGGAAGCTCGATTCTCATTTGTCGAACTGCCGCTCGCACCGCTGTCTGTACAGTTCGCTCGATGAGAGCATCTTGGGCCTGAAGAGCTTGCCTACTCTTGGGCGCGGCAACCTGCTCGATGAACGAGCGTGCGACCGCTTTTTCATCTGTAGCCAGGCTACTTTTTCATCTGTAGCCAGGCTACTTTTCCCGATTTCATCTGTAGCCAGGCTACTTTTCCCGATTCTATTCGCAACTTCTCATTGGGTTTGTCGAATACATGTGCATGAAAAAGAAGATGAAGTACCACCCTCACGGGAGCGTATTGTTTTGCACCTTCAGCATTGAGGAAGGATTGCTGCTACTAGCCAATCCCCTGTGTCAGGCGATCCTCAAGAGCTGCCTTGCGCGGGCGTGCGAGCTGTATCCCGTTCGAATCTGCCACTTCATTGTAGAGGCGACCCATATCCATCTCGTCTTAGTGGTCATAAACCCCGATGACGTCGAAGCATTCTTTCGCTATTTCAAAACTGAATCAGCGCACATGATTAATGCACTCTTAGGACGAAATAAGCGCACCCTTTGGTGCGAGGGCTACGATAGTCCGATCGTGCTTACTCCTACGAGAGCTCTCATAGCGATAGCGTATCTGTATTCGAATCCTGCGAAGGACAACTTAGAGACTTCAATTGACCGGTATCCAGGGTTCTCCTCCTGGAAGATGTTTCGATCAGGCAAGCTAACCCGGTTATGGAAACGTCTGAGACGCTATCAGTTTACCCCTATCCCACGAGATGCAAATAATCTGAGAGGATACACTAAGATCGCAGAAGGTGTGCTAGCGGCCTCAGAGGATATACAAACATTTACCCTTGAGCCAAACGCATGGATGGAGGCGTTTGGCTATCACTCGCCTGAGCAACAGCAGAGAATAAACGAGCGATTGATTGCACGGGTTAGAGCCCTCGAGGAGCGTGCTGAGAAAATCAGAGAGCGAGAAAAGAGACGCATACTCGGCCAGGAGCGGCTTCTTTCGCAGGTATTCGATACCTTACATCGTCCCAAACGAACGGGTCGCCGCATGTGGTGCCTCTCAGAGAAGCGCAGCGTGCGAGTGGAGTTTATCAGATTCTTCAAAGCGCTTATGCAGAAGGCGAGAGCGGTGCGGGAGAGGTGGAAGTTAGGGGATGTGACGGTGCCGTATCCTCCTGGCTTGTATCCACCATCTATGCCAAAGCTCGCTAACGCACTTGGACGCTAGTTTTTCCTACCTACCTGATTTTTGCGTTCTCCGCTTCGCAGGGGATACGTGTATCTATTGAACAGAGCTAAGGGCCAGGCCTCGTCATTAGCGCACAGTCCCAGTGCTGAGTTGTCGCAGCTACTTGGGCCGCTTTCTCTCGCTCTCCATGCTTTAGCCCCGGTACAGAAAAACGCACTTGGACGCTAGTTTTTCCTACCTACCTGATTTTTGCGTTCTCCGCTTCGCAGGGGATACGTGTATCTATTGAACAGAGCTAAGGGCCAGGCCTCGTCATTAGCGCACAGTCCCAGTGCTGAGTTGTCGCAGCTACTTGGGCCGCTTTCTCTCGCTCTCCATGCTTTAGCCCCGGTACAGAAAAAGGCTCTCCGCGTAAGCCTCGATGGCTTAATATTCCCCTTCTTAGATCCACTCCCATATGCTACTGGAATGAAGCTGAGTGATCGAACCCGAATGGAGGGGGATATGGCTGCAGTTGTGGTATCAAAAGCATCCCTTGAAAAGCTAGCAGAAGCTCATGATGCACAGTCGCTTCATGACGCGCTTTCTGAACTGTCATTGTCTGGAATATTTCGACGTGAGCAGCCGACAGTAGAACGAAACGGCTCCGAGGTCGTGTGCTTTGAGCGAAAAGACGGGCATTTTACCCTTATGCGGCGAGAGGAAGGCCGCTCGGCAGGGGTTGCCGTGAGGATCGACAAGCTACAAGCGGTGTGGACAGAAGAGCCGAGTGAAATCGCCGCTGTTTTGGGTGATCCACCTGATTTACTCATATCTGCAAAGGATATCGTCGATTCCCTCATTTTTCACCGAAGAGTGTGAGCCAAGAACCCGCCGACCTCGGAGTCATAATAAGTTTTGAGGTAGGCCAGACGGCGGCTTTATCGACATAAATTTCAATGGACACGGCTATTTGACTCCCCTTGTGAAAGCTTGAGAGTAATCCGGGCAAGCGTGGGTTGTTCTCTGAGTGCTGCGGCTTTGATTTTGGAGGGATTTTTCTCCGGTAGCCGGACTAGTTTTGCTGCTCGTGCGGCAGCCCAGGTAAAGAGAAAACGCCGCTATCATGACGAGATCTGGGCGAAAATAGGATACGGAAAGTAAAACAACCTTCATAGCATCTCCACAATCCCGGAGTGCACTCTACGAAAACCGGAGGATGGCTTGTCGTGGCGTCTCAAAAAACCGAGGAACCTCTCGCTCTCTATCCCTGCAAGGAAGCTTCTCCTCGTGAGGCGCAGAGCGCGGTTTCGTAGATGTAATCGGGAACATGCACCAAGTAAAGCGAGCTAGACCGTGGCACTGAGCTGGAAACGCTCGGCTATAAGCGAGCTGAACAAATGTCGAGCCGGACTCAAGCGGTTGCATGCAATCCCCGGGGGATGGTGTTGGTAACGAGGAGGACGAGCTCTAGAGAAATCTACTGAGAAGCGAGGTTGATGCTTCGAGCCTCCCCTTGACCGCGGAGCTTCCGCTCCGCTTGCTATGAGCGTCGTGGTCCATATCTCAGGCGGACTGGAAAGTCCGCGGTCCGTGACAGCCGCTCTTTGGAATCCTTTTCAGCCGGTCGTGCGCAACCCTCCGGCGATGGCGTTGGTAACCAGGAGAAGCTGCGAGAGCACCTTTTCGCTGCCTCGATCTCCCCTCCACTGACGAAGCAGCTTCACCTGCGTGCGATGTAGATCGGCCAGAGGAGGCTCACGGAGCGACAGCGTCTTGTGCATACGTGGACGACGATCAGCGAACGGCTCGGTAATCAATGACTCCAGATTTTCCCGCGTACGAGAGTACTCGTTTAGAATACGCACCATGAACCGCTCACGGCGCTCGGAGTCCTTGACCAAGGATCCGTACAGCTCCATCATCTCAACACTCGCGCTGTACACCATCGTCTCGACGTTCGTAAACAGGTAGTGCGCCGGCGCCCACTTTCGAGCCCACGCAGAAAGAAGCTTCCACCCCGCCGGATCCTCACGCTCGAGCGATTCGAGCGCCTCTCCGACACCGTACCAGCCCGACAGAAAAAAGCGCGACTGATTCCAGGAAAACACCCACGGTATCGCGCGCAGATCCTCGAGCGATGCAGCTCCCGTTCGGCGCGACGGTCGCGATCCTATCTTGCTCTGTTCGATCGCATCGACCGGAGTCGCCTCTCTGAAAAATGCAACGAATCCCTCTTCATGCACGAGAGATTGATACGCATCGCGACTCCACTCGGCCAAGCGCGTCATAATTGCCGCAAGCTCATTCACCGGCGCAGCGACCTCGCTCGGAAGTGCGTGAATGAGAGCACCTGCAAAGAGCAGCTCGACGTTATACGAAGCCGTCATCAGATTCGCGTACTTCTGACTAACCGTTTCACCCTGCTCCGTAACCTTGAAGCCATGCATCAAAGACCCCGGCGGCAACGCCGCCATGAAACGATCGGTCGGACCCGCGCCTCGGCTGATAGTGCCTCCACGTCCATGAAAAAAGCGGATCGGCACACCACTATCGCCGGCTACTGAACAGAGGCGCTGCTGGGCTCGATGAAGCCCCCAAAAGCTCGCCAGGATGCCGCCATCCTTGTTGCTGTCGCTGTATCCGATCATTACATCTTGCGGCGCAGAGCGCTGAGTGTCGCCCTCGCGAAAGAGCGGGTGTGCAAGGTATTCGGTCATGATCCGGTCGCTGTGTTCGAGATCCTCGATAGTTTCGAAGAGCGGCACTACGTCCAACGGCCCCTTCAGCGTCGAACCATCGAAACTCGCCAACTCACCCTCTCGTGCCAAGAGATGCACGATCAGAAGATCCGTTACATCGCGTGTCATGCTGACGATGAGCGACCCCATACCGGCGAAACCGAAACGCTTTCCGTGCTCAGCCAACACTTGGAAGACTGCGCGCACCTCGTCTCCTTGTGCTCCCACGGATACAGAGCGGTGCGCAAAGGGTCTGTGGCAATGCAGCTCTCGTTCGAGGATCTCCATCTTTGCCCCCCGTTCGAGTTCCGACCAGCGAACCGAGGATCCCGATGCGGTAAGAAGCTGCTCGAAGGCTGTGTTGTACACCTCGCTGTTCTGCCGCACATCAAGCTTCGCTAGGTGGAATCCGAACGTGTGTGCTATCTGAATGACCGGAAGCACATCCTCCAAGGCTAACCGCTCTGCACCCACCTCGACAAGCGAGCGAAACACTACCTGTAGGTCGTCTACCAATTCCGCGCTCGTCCTATATGCTCCATCAAGAAGCTCATCAGCGCTCGAGGGTATTCGGAGCCGCACGAGATTCAAAAACTGTCGCCACGGCTCAGCAGGGTTTCGCTCGAGAGCCGCCTCTCCTCGCTCCCCCGCTATCTCTCGCAGCTCTGCGAAGCGCCGAGTAAACTCACCTGGTAGAACATGCAGCGCCTCACTCAAACTCAACCGCGCCGCGAGTGCGGAGACGTGCTTGTGCTGCAGGTCTAGTGCGTGTTGACGCAAGACCAGCAGGGTTTCCTTCGTTACCGACGCCGTAACGAGTGGATGTCCATCACGGTCTCCACCTACCCAGTTACCGAAGGAGAGCCCGGGAAAGAGCGGGCCTGAACCGAGATCACGAGCCGCTCGACCGTGGGCGCACCAGGCCTGCACGAATCGCCGCATGACCAGGGTGACCACCTCTGGGAATACAGCGCCCAAGTAATGCGTGACGTTTGCAAGCTCCGATGCAACTTCCGGTCGGTTGATATAGACCTCTCCCGTACGTAGTAGCCGCTCCAGCGACGCCTTCATCTCGTTACGTATCAGCGTACGTTCAGCCGGCGAATACATCGTATTCTCCAGCTTGATCATTTGAAGATAGAGCTGACGATGGTGTTCGAGTACCGTTGCCCGCTTGGCTTCGGTGGGATGAGCCGTCAGAGTAGGCTCCACGGTGACAGTGGAAAGAAGTTTTTGCACATCGTCCAGAGAACCTCTCCTCTCCAGCACTGAATCCAGGAAGCGACTCCACAGCCCCTTACTCTCGCCCGCACCCTCGGCGTGACGACGAGCTTGGTTAGCAGTGTTCTCCTCGACCATGTTGAGCAATTGAAATGCGAGCGAGTAGACCTGTACCGCTCTCTCCGAGAGGATCTCCGGCACGACACGATCGCTCTTCCACGGAATGACCGAAGCAAGCTCCCTCTGATCCAGTTCGATCAGGGCTTCCTCGAGACAACCTATGATGAGCGCAAGATCGCGCTCCCACTTGTCGAATTCATAGCTGTGCCGAACATCCATGCCCAAGCTCCTTGTCGTTTGAATCCTATGCCGCTTGCGCGCCGACCTTAATGGACGACGTCGACACACCGCTTACTGGAAGATACTTACGAAGCACATCTCCGAGTCGAGGCTGCTCAAGAAGGCTTTGAGCCGAGGTACTCCCCGTAGCGTCAACATAGCTGCCCAACAGCACGCGTAGCATCTCCTCATCGTCGGCATTGAGCTCCGAACCACGCACGTACTCGGTGTTTACGAAACGATCACCCGCATGCGGAAGGAAGACGACACCTCCAGTCATACCCGCCCCTACGTTGTAAGAAACCGCTCCAAGTATCACCACCACACCGTTGGTCATGTATTCGCATGCGTGCAGGCCCACCCCTTCAATTACTGCGCACGCGCCGCTGTTGCGAACAGCGAATCTATCTCCCGCCAAGCCGTGAACGAATACCGTGCCCCCGGTCGCTCCATACAAGGCGCAGTTCCCGATAATCGTGTTTTTCGTAGGATCGAAGGTCGACTCCTGCCGAGGCCGAATAATCATACGTCCGCCGGACATCGCCTTGCACACGGAATCGTTCGCTTCACCACGCAGTTCTACGTCAAGCCCACCGGTCATGAACACTCCAAACCCTTGTCCGGCACTACCCGTGAAGCTCACGTTGAGCCGAGCCGATGGTTTCGGCGTAAAGGTATGCGGATCTTCGAGTCCACCGCGCGCGATGCTCGTCATCCGAGCAGTATGCATCTCTCGGGCTATCTCGGCAGAAACGGTCGCCAGCACCGCTCGATCATAGGTCGTTACCGGATACGAGGCAGCCGCCTCTCTACCCGACTCCCTTGCAGTTTGATACGCCGCAACCAACTCTCGATTAATCGGATTGATCCCTTCAGCAAAGATAGGCTGGCGGGGATTCCTCGCCATGACCGCACCGTCGAGAAGCGCACCGAGGTCGAGCTGACGCTCCTCGATCAGCCGCGCATGCCGCTCGTTTGCATGCAGGAGATCCACACGCCCGACTATCTCCTGCAATGAATGGAAGCCCATCCTGGCGAGGTGCTCACGAACATCTTCGGCGATGGCAGTTAGCACCCTCACTATCGCATCGGGATTACCTTTGTACTTAGCCTTGAACTTGGCGTCGTGCGTGGCGATTCCTGCAGGACAGGTATTCTTCTCGCAGATGCGAGCCATGACACACCCTTCGGCTATGAGGAGGAGCTTCCCAAACTCGAACTCCTCAGCTCCGAGCAGCGCGGCCATCACGATATCTCGCCCGGTGTGTAGACCTCCGTCAGTGCGAAGGGTGACGCTCGAACGCAGTCCGTTCTCCAAGAGCGCTTGATGTACCTCGACGAGTCCGAGCTCCCACGGTAGCCCAGCGTGCTTCATCGAACTGAGCGGCGCGGCTCCTGTACCACCATCATGCCCCGATATGTGAATCACATCGGCACCCGCCTTTGCGACTCCGAGCGCGATAGTGCCGATGTTGGCACCGGCCACGAGCTTGACGTTCACGAGTGCGGAGGGATTAAACTGCTTCAACTCGTATATGAGCTGCTTCAAATCCTCGATACTGTATATGTCGTGCAACGGAGGGGGCGAGATAAGGTCGACCCCTGGATTCGAATGACGCGCCCGTGCGATATCAGCGGTTACCTTCACACCCATCAACTGACCGCCCTCACCGGGCTTGGCACCTTGCGCAATTTTGATCTGAAATTCTTTCGCAGTTACGAGATACTCGGCGGTAACACCGAAGCGTCCCGAAGCAACCTGCTTGATAGAAGCGGCCGCGCCGTGCGTGAAATAGTACGGATTTTCCCCGCCCTCTCCACTATTACTCCGCCCACCGATGCGAGCCATCGCCTCGATTATATCTCGTTGCGCCTCGGCGGAGATCGCACCGAACGACATGGCGCCGGCTCCGAAGGTTCGTAGTATCTCACTTGCTGCCTCGACCTCCTCCAACGATACCCTCGCACCATCGTCCTTGATTGAGAGCAGATGCCGGATGCTGGTCGGCTCCGTCTCTTCACCGGCTTTGAGATACTCTCGGTACAGCTCCGGATCGGACACGCTCAGCTCAGCGTCCTTTGCGATTCGATGGATCAGTCGCGAACGCGAGTTCGTCATCGAGTGCCTCTCTCCAGAGACTCCCCGATTATGCTCTTTGAACTGATACGTGTTGAGAAGCTTGTGAGGGTCTGCGGACTCAATGCGGGAGATGATCTCCTCCGCGATGTACTGCAACCCTACCCCGCCGATCGGCGACGAGAGTCGAGGGAAGTACTCTTTGACGAGCTCGCTGCCCAAACCAATAGCCGTGAAAAGCTGCGATCCCTGATAACTTCGAACCACCGAGATCCCCATCTTCGACATCACCTTGAGCAATCCCTGCTCGAAGGCTTTGACCAGATTGCGCTCCTTTACGTCGGACTCGAGCGCTGCTAGCTCCGTGATCGACTCACTCCGGGCGATCTCTAAAGCGAGGTATGGACACACAGCAGTAGCACCAAAACTTATCAAGGCCGCTACATCGTGCGTTCGCCGGATCTCACCTGAGTCGATCACTATCGAAGCATTCAGGCACACACCATCACGGGTAAGCGCTTGCACGACCGATCGCAGGGCGAGCAAACCCGGAATTGGCGGGGAATCCGTGTCAGCCAAGCGATCGCTCAGTATGAGCACCGATGCACCAGCCTCCACAGCCTTCACTGCAGCAACCCCGAGCTTGTGCAGCGCTGTCTTGAATCCTACGGCACCGTGATCACGAGTGAACACCATAGAGAGCTCCGCCTTCACAAGACGGGCCTGTGGTGTGAGCCTCTCGGGCAGTTGGCGCAGATACGCCATCTGTCCCAGCGACAGAACCGGACTCGAAAGCTCGATCGCGGGAGCCGGAGGGATCAATTCTTTCGGGGCGAAGATATTCGGTCGTGCACCGATATGAGTGACGAGATCGGTTACCATCGACTCGCGTAGGTAATCGAGCGGCGGATTCGTGACCTGCGCAAAATCCTGATAAAAGTAATCGAAGAAAGATCGCGCTTCATCGGACAAGATAGCGGGTCGCGCCGTATCCCCCATAGAGCCGATCGGCTCCTTTCCGGTCAGGATCATCGGAATGAGTAGTCGCTCCAGATCCTCTTCGGTGTAGCGAAAGATATGCTTCCGCTCGAGCGAGCTCGGCTCTCCAGGTCTTGGCACGACCTCGATCTTTTCGAGCCGCGGATCGAACTTTACATCGCGGTTCTCACGAGAGTGGCTAGGATCCTCGAAGTGCACCTCGCCCGAATCCAGCTCGACCGTCACTCCGGTCCCTGCATGCAGAGAACCCTTGGCGGTGATCGTCGATTCGTCGAGCGAAAACGACCCCGCTTCCGAGCACAGGTAGAAGCGTTCGTCGGTCATCGCCCACCGGCACGGACGAAAACCGTTACGATCGAGACGCGCACCGATCGTCTCTCCATCCGAGTACGTGATGAAGGCGGGCCCGTCCCACGGCTCCATCGCACGGCTCCAAAAGCGGTAGAAGGAGTTATGCTGATCCGCAGGGGGCATCATGATCGCAAGCGCATCGTCGACACGTGGGATACTGCTACGATACTTGAGCGCCTCGACCATCTCATTCAAGCTGCCTGAGTCGCTAATTCCCTCGTGAGTGAGGAGTTCATCTACCGGAACTCCCAGCTCTTGTTCGCGCGCGTACGACCAGGAACGATTGCCCGCAATAGTGTTGATCTCACCGTTGTGGCCTATCAAACGAAACGGCTGAGCCTTGTCCCACGCTGTACGAGTATTTGTACTGAATCGGCGATGGAAAAGCGCAAAGCGGGTCTTGAATGCCGGATTCTGCAGATCGCGATAAAAGGTATCGAGGGCATCGGACTTAACGAGCCCTTTGTAGACGATAGTTGTCGTCGAGAGCGAGGTGAAGAAGAACTCCTTGATTATGCCTCGCATCCTTTCTTTAGTGCGGGTGCATTGCTTCGCTGCGTAGAGCAGCTTGTTGAACGACTCGTTGGTCCTACAGTACACCGGCCGCTTGATGATGACGTGTTTGATGGTCGGCATGGTCTGCTGTGCTGCCGAACCAAGTACCGAGAGATCTACGGGAACATCGCGGTACTCCAACACCTCCATGCCCATGAAGGCGAAGGTTTCCTCGAAGATCTTTAGCGCCAGGCGCAAGCGATCCTGCACGGTCGGGAGGAACAAAGTGGCCACCGCGATAGAGCCGCGCTCGTAACCGAGCAGTTCGAAGGGGATGTCGGTCATGATACCGACCCCATCGGCGCTCACGTTGTCGGCGGCGCACGCACCTCGATGCTCGACGCATCGAAGTGCCTGCAAGGCCTGCTGAAGGAGCGCATGAGAGGGAAAATTAGTGCGGCTGGCTACAAATCCTACACCGCAGGCGGAGTGTTCGGGCTTTTTGCTTAGAAACACTGCTACTTGTCCGTCTAAAAGTGACGCCAAACAACGTGAGAAGCAGGTACACAACCACTACGCCGGTGAGGCGCCGTAGGGTTTACTTGCTTGTATCCAAAAGCGGCCTTTTTGAGGCCTTCTTGGTCTATATCACACAATACGATGCGCTCGCACAGAAAATATGTGCTTCTCGAACCGCACTTCGCACAATTTTCCTCAGAAAAGCGTACGAACCGAGCCGTAGACCAACATTCCGACCACAAGTGTCACGAGCATACTGCGGCTCCACATCATCCCAACCGTAGCCGCGATACCGCCCCACAGCTGCGGATGAGCTACACTGAAAGCCAAGGCACCGTCACTTGCCGTCGTGACCATTATCTCAGGAGCCACGATAGCGGTAAGCGCACCAAGTGGGGCGTACCGTAGGGCGCGCTGAACCCTCTCCGAAAGCGAGATACGAGCTCCGAGGAGGAGGAAAAAACTCCGAGTGAATATGCTCACTAAGGTCAATCCGAACACTACCAACCAGATCTGAGCGTCTGACATCACCCCTGCACCTTCGAAGTAGCTCTACCCAGAAACGCATCGCTAGCAACTCCGACCAACATAGCTGCCACGACCGCCAGGACGAGGTTCAATTTGAATGGAAGCGCTACGCCAAAGATCGCCACCAAACCCGCCGAGAAGGCTGCAAGCACCGTCGAAGGACGATCGACGAGGGGAACGACGATTGCGAGCAAGGCGAGCGTTCCCGCGAACGACAAGCCCCAGGCCTGAGGGATCGTAGTTCCCAGGAGGATCCCCGAAAGGATACCGACCTGCCACACGGCCCAATTGGTGACTGCCAAGCCGAGGAAGTACGGCTCTCGTAAAGCCTCCTCTTCTTTGCCTGCATAGCGCGCCATAAACAATACGAAGGTCAGATCGCCATTGATATATCCGAGGAGCGCCCGCCTCCAGAACGAATGCTGCTTGAAGTGCGGGTGCAACGCCGCGCTAAAGATCACGAAGCGTAGATTCACCACTGCTGCAGTTAGCAGAACGGTCCAGATCGGAAAATTGCCCGCAATAAGGGGTAGCGCCGCTAACTGCGCCGAGCCGCCGTATACCAACAGCGCCATACCGACCGCCTGTCCCGTGGAGAGAGTAGACGCGGACATCGCTATCCCGGTTACGAGGCCCCAGGCTACCAACGCAAAGGAGCTACGAAGGAGGGTCTGCGCCCCAGCTACAGCAGCTTGGCGCTCAGCGGCAGACCACGTCATATAAAACTCCCATGAACAACCGTAACTCCTGAATACCGAAACCCCGATCACATTTGCGTGATGGCCGACAGTCCCGCTGACGCTCTTGTTATGCCCTTAACTAGCATACTGGCGGTAGTAAGTCCTCTTCCTATTCCTCATCCTTCTCATCATTCTGCACCTGCACCGGCTTCCTCCTAATCATCAAGGAGCTTTGGTACCGTTAATTGTCGCTTGTTTCCGAAGACTGACTTGCCAAAGCCAAACTCAAATCAATCGCTAACATCGGCGCTAGCGTATCCTTACGGAAATATCCGGATGAGAATCAGGAAACCGGTGCAAGTGCAGAATGATGAGAAGGATAAGGATTAGAAGAGGAGCAGAATGAGAAGCTCCTATTACGAACTCGTTTGGGACATAACACCTACATGCTTGTGGAAGCAGCGCCGAGTTCATATCATCTTGAGGGCGCTGGTCTGATGATAGAACGCTACGCCGAATGAACAAGGCGCACGTCTCTGAGAGGTATACAACATGGAATCGGCTCAATCTATGGACTACGTAACCCTCGGACGTTCCGGCTTACGCGTTTCACGACTCTGCTTAGGTACGATGACCTTCGGAGAGCAGTGGGGATGGGGTAGTGACGATGCGACCAGTACCGCTGTGCTTAACCGCTATCTCGCTGCCGGTGGAAACTTCCTCGATACCGCTAATATCTACACCAAGGGCTACTCCGAGGCGTTCATTGGAGACTACCTAGCTAAGCACAAGGGGGCTCCATCGAACTCACTGCGCGACCGACTGGTGATAGCCACCAAGTTCATGGGAAACATGTATCGCAACGACCCCAACGGAGGCGGCGCAGGTGCCAAGAGTTTGATCGCAGCATGCGAGCAATCTTTACGTCGCTTGAAGACTGACTACATTGATCTCTATTGGGCACACTTCTGGGATCAACTTACACCGCTGGAGGAGATGCTGCGCGCCATGGAGGACCTCAGGCGCGCTGGTAAGGTCAGATACTTTGGCTTGTCGGATCACCCAGCCTGGGTGTGCGCAGACGCACAGCACATCCTCCGGGCGATGAACGCTGCTCCTCTGATCGGATTACAGATAGAGTACAGCCTCGCCCAACGTACCGTCGAGGCCGAGCTCCTGCCGATGGCACGCCACTTTGGTCTCGGGGTAACTCCGTGGTCGCCGCTACGAGCCGGAGTCTTGAGCGGTAAATTCACGCGCACTTCCCGACCCACGGAGCCAACGAGAGTACGCGTCGACAGTCCCCACCTAAGCGAAAAAAATTATGCCATTATCGACGAGCTGCTTCGAATCTCGAGCGAGCTGTCGGAGCACAGAGGCCACGCAGTCTCCGCCGCACAGGTAGCTCTGGCATGGCTACTGCGACAGCCCGGCATCAGCTCAATTATCATCGGAGCTCGAACCTTGACGCAGCTCGAGGACAATCTCGGATGCCTCGACGTTGACTTGAGCACTGAGCACCTCGAAGCTCTCGACAAGGTCTCAGCCGTATCTCACCCCTTTCCACACGATTTTTTGAAGAACGTTCGAAACACGATCCGCTGTGGCGCCACGATCAACGGAGACAAGAGTAACGAGTGGGATATGTCGCCTGCGGACGACGACGAGCGT
>JBILEW010000057.1:0-23518 GCA_044351885.1 Bdellovibrionota bacterium | reverse complement strand
GCCGTCCCTCCTACGCACGATCCCGGGATACCGGAGGGACGGCGTCCTCGCCGTCCGGAATGCTCTAAATCCCGAGCCTCTCCCGCAGGAGCGCCACCCCGTCAGGCGCCTGTCCCCACTCGCCAGAGTCGATGTGAATCGCCTCATACCCAAACCGGGCAAAAATTCGGTCTTGGAGGATATCCTTTCCGAGGCGCCGTCCCGCATCGGGACCTCGGGTGGTGTGATAATCCGTACCATCACACTCAACTACTACCTTCCTCCCATCAAACTCCACGACCCAGTCGGTCACAACACCGGCAAAGATCCTCCCAAACTCTATGGAGTATTCAGTCGATGAGAGCGCTTTTTGCAGGGCTGCGCCAATGCTGTTCTCGAAGCGTGACGGGTCAGATCTCTCATAACTTGCAACGATACGCCTGTAACGTTCATAACGATCGGCATCTGTGGGTACAATTTCAGCAGCTATCAGCGCCTGATATAGTTGTAGCCACTGGATGTCGCAGTAATCCTCACGCTCCAAGTGCTCGGCGGAAACTACACTGCTTACCAGTTCGGGTACGTGGACTGCTAATGCCCAGGCGGCATTCGACACCTCTTGCGCCTTGAAGTCTCCGATGATGCTTTGTGCACGGCGGCTCAGGGCAGAAAAAAGATCGGTATCACAAACATTGAGGGTCGCATACGCCCAGGCGGTGTTAGACACGTCTTGTGCGTTGAAGTCTCGGATGATGTTTTGTGCACGGTGGCTCAGGGCAGAGAATAAAGCAGGATCCGAAACATTGAGCGTCGCATACGCCCAGGCGGTGTTCGACACATGTTGAGCGCTTAAGTCTGCAATGATGCTTTGTGCGCGGCGGCTCAGGGCAGAAAAAAGATCGGTATCACAAACATTGAGAGTCGCATACGCCCAGGCGGTGTTCGACACATGTTGTGCGTTGAAGTCTGCAATGATGCTTTGTGCGCGGCGGCTCAGGGCAGAAAAAAGATCGGTATCACAAACATTGAGGGTCGCATACGCCCAGGCGGTGTTCGACACATGTTGAGCGCTTAAGTCTGCAATGATGCTTTGTGCACGGCGGCTCAGGGCAGAAAAAAGATCGGTATCACAAACATTGAGGGTCGCATACGCCCAGGCGGCATTCGACACCTCTTGCGCCTTGAAGTCTCCGATGATGCTTTGTGCACGGCGGCTCAGGGCAGAAAAAAGATCGGTATCACAAACATTGAGAGTCGCATACGCCCAGGCGGTGTTCGATACCTCTTGTGCTTTGAAGTCTCCGATAATGTTTTGTGCACGGCGGCTCAGGGCAGAAAAAAGATCGGTATCAGAAACATTGAGCCTCGCATACGCCCAGGCGGTGTTCGATACCTCTTGTGCTTTGAAGTCTCCGATAATGTTTTGTGCACGGTGGCTCAGAGCAGAGAATAAAGCGCTATCCCAAATATTGAGCGCCGCATACGGCCAGGCGGTGTTAGACACGCCTTGTGCCTTGAAGTCTCCGATGATGCTTTGCGCACGGTGGCTCAGGGCAGAGAATAAAGCGCCATCCGAAACATTGAGCGTCGCATACGCCCAGGCGGTGTTCGATACCTCTTGTGCTTTGAAGCCGGTCATCCGCCCGCAAATCAAAGGCCCGAGCTTTCGAAGAAGCGCTGTTGCCTCGGGCATAACACCTCGAGGATTACCTCGCCGCTCATTGTGAATCGTGGCTGCCTGATGACACATACGCACGAGGTTTATCGGATTCACCAGCTCGGGACGCTCGGCCAACATTCGGGTTAGAAGAATGTCGAGACACTCAATTCGCACGTGCGGGGAAAATTCCCTATCGCGAGCAACAGCCTGCACGAGCTCTCCCATATCTCGCCCCACAGACGGCAATGTAAGCGGAAGATATTCAGATTGAGGATTTGAGGAGTGATGTCGCGCATCCATGACCGCTAGAGTATGCAAAGCCTATCCAGCATAGTCAAAAGATGGCGCCCAGCCACCGAGAGCGCTAAAAGATCTCCTCCCACGGTGTTCGTTTGAGATTCTTTCTGTCTTCTAAAAGCCTACCTCAGCGGCGGCGCCCTCCCCCGCCCCGCGCCATCCCTCCAGCGCTGGCACGACTCGCCATGCCCCGTGCGGACGCGCGATTAACCGAGCTTCCACTTCTCGACATACCCGAGAGCCCCGCTCCAGCCGAATATCCACCCGACTGCGGTCGCTGAGCGTAGGCAGACGAAGCCGACTGAGCACGTTGCTGTATCTGAGGATTACTCCGCATGTCATTCGCTCGTCTTTGGAGATCCGGATTGGTACGAGCCTGATTGATACGCTGATTCGCAGCATTGCGGTCAAACCCAGCACTCTCCGCACGCTGCTTCAGAGAACCATCTGCGCGAGCTTGATTGAGCCGTTGATTCGCCGCCTCACGATCAAAACCGGAATCACGCGCACGCTCACCGAGATTACTCGACTGCACCGCGGCTCTGCGCTCATCGGGAGATTTAGCTTGATACGAAGCCCTCGCATTGCTGGCACGCGTCCGCGCTTCGGCGCGTTTTTCCGGGGTCATCGTCGCGCCGTTTGCTCCGCGCTCCTGTCGCCACTCCTGCTGCTTGCGCCCGAGATCCTGTCGATACTCTCGCCAATCGTCCCGATTATCCTGGCGCCAGTCTTCACGATCTCGCGCAAAGTCGTAGGCGTCATCCCATCGGTCGCGTCGGTAATCCACCCAATTGTTGACAGCTGGACCACCATACCAGAATCCCGGTCCGTAGAAGCCTCCGCCGTAGTAGTAGTGATCATCGTGGTCATCGCCTATAGCATACCCCAGCGCCATTCCCACTCCGAACGAAGCGAGGGGTACCAACCAACTGGAGGTTGTCTGCACCGGTTCCTGATACACCGTTACTGTGGTCGTAGAAGGTACATAGATCACCTCCGGCTGTGCAGGCTCGATACGGATGATCGTAGTGCTGTTAGCCCCCTTCTCCTCGATGACATGCTGTTGTTCGGAATCCTGCAGATTGCCTACCGTCTTCGCTCGAGCGCGCATCGTTTGAATCGCAGTTCGAAGCTCCTCGTTCTGATTGATGAAGGCTGAGCCGAGGGAGATAGTCCAATCGAGGTCGGAGGCGAGCTTCACCAATACACTCGGGTAATTGGCGACCCCTTTGACCGAGTCGTCCCACGGTTGATCTTTTATACCTTGAGGATCCCTTCCCTGCTCGTTGTACATCGCCGCATCGAGTATCTGGTCTGGGAACGTCGAGGCGGCGAGTACCTGTTGTAAGAGGATGTCTGGGTACAGCGCGATAGGCTGCACGAGCTTCTCGAGTTGTGCTCGAGACAGGTTCGTCGGTACCTCCTGTGTGGAGCTCTGAGACTGAGCCGCCTGAGCTACTCCTGGTACGAACGCACCGAGCGAAATCACTACTGATACGAAAACAACGATTAATCTCATGGAACCTCCCTACTCTACCCGCGTCCAGGTGTCATCGATCTGTACACCAGCGATGTCGTCGTAATCGAAATCTCCACCGAGATTCTTCTCGTAGATCCACCCGCGTTCGTTGGATGCGAAGGTCATGACTCCGCTCTCATCCCACTGTGCCGGTGTCGAGACCAGCCAGTAGCGCCCAGGCTTCGACAGCGCATCCACCTGCGCCCCAGACTCTGCGGGCGTGTACAATATCTTGTGATAGTATCCATGATACGGATGTGGTTCACCGTCCTGCGTCACGACATAGTTCTCGTTCGCTGCCCGAGCGACCGCTGGCCCCAGAGGGCTCTTCTCCTGATCGCTATCTACAACTGGCCAGTACAGCCCGTCCTTCTTGCCGGGAGAGCTCACTAATCTCTCGGCATATCGATACACTCCGTCACCGTCCCAATCGCCCGAGGCATATTGGCGCTGAGCGAGATATACCGTGCGCGCTACATCGAGTGCAGAAAACTCGTTCTCTCCGATCCGCCTTGCCAGGATCTCATCCTTTCCAGCTTGAGCATCGAACATCCAGCGATCATGCTTGCGCACGAGAGGCACTGCAAAGGGCCAACGCTTCTCTCCGAGCACTACGACGAAGGTCGCATCCCCTTTCGACTGCAGTTCATGTCCCTGACTAAACAACGCAGCGAACTGTCGTGCGCGGTTGTCGTCTAGGGTCGGATCCCCACTATCCAGTAAGAAATCCCCCTCCGAGCCGAGCAGATCTCTCGCATCTTGACGGCTCTTGCTTGCTACTACACGCTCCAGAGCTCCGAGCGCTTGCTGCGGAGAATCGAACGCACGAGGTGGTGTTACCGGCGCCCCACACGCGGCAAGCGCACAAAGAGCCGATGCCAACGACAATCTCATACCCACCATAGTATCCGCCTCCACAAGCGTGAACATGCAACTGGAGCTTATCCCGTGTGACGCGGGTTAGCCTCCGACAGAGCAGATGAAAACTACACCACATATTCTTGCTCGTCGAGCCTGACGTGCGTATCGGCTCGCACAAACGGATCTCGTCACGGAATTCGCGCGCTAGCGCTATGACGGTGCTTCTGGCTCCCATTCGTCCAAAGGTGGGAGACCTACCCGAGCGCGCGCTTCAGCACACTCCTCTGTGCCGGCCTCGAACTTACGGCACACATCTGGTCGCGTTTCATACACGGTACAGAGTTTATTCTCACCGAGAAAACAACAGCCCTCAAGGAACGGAAGGGGGTGCAGCTTGAAGTCCCAACCGGGCCGCTTGAGGAATTCCGGAAGCTCCAGCCCGCACTCCTTCACGCGAGGCTCTCGCACCGCGTCAGCCTCGGAAACCAATACAGGAAAGGTCTGACAGCACGCACCACACTTATCACAGTCGATATTTCTCATTTGATTGCCCCTGCGTCTGTCATGTTCTTTATCACACCCGGAAGAGCACGGCAGCCATTATCCGCAGCTATACGAGCTGCCATCGGCCAAGGCAGGCAGCTAAAATCATCGCTTCGCAATGCAAATTCGAGGCGATCTGCGCTAATGAAGGAGATCGCTATCAGTGACCGAGGACTCCGACACACGAGGACTGATAGATAAATCCTCGGAGCCACAATTCAGCTGCTCCCGTTGTTTCCTCTCGCGCTTCTCGCGACGTCTGGCCGCTCCGTCGGTTTCCTGCACAAGCAACTCGAAGCGGGGGAAAAACACATTTGGCGCAGCCGGATCTGGATCAACACCTTTGGCCGCCTCCTTTTCTTGCCAGGCGCGCTCCACCTTGTACGCAAGTTCGACCTGATCAATACGTCTCAAAACTTTTCTGAACTTCGGCGGAATATTTCGGCGAAGCTCGTCTGCGAACCCCGGATCCGCAAACTTGTTGAAGATGTCTTCAGGTAACGTCGTCAGCTCCAGCGACTGCCTGCGGCGCGGCTTCTCCACTACCGGTATTATGACCATGCTCTCCTGGCATCCCCCCCGAGTAGCTCCTTGTTTGATCGGGAGTCCGAGGGAGGCTCCGACTACGCGGATCAGAGAGGTGTGGAATACTTCTATTGTCAGGGATTCGTCTGGATACGCACCAAGAAGAGCTCTTAGGAATTTCGGAAGCATGCGACGCTCGCCTTCACTCCTGGGGAGGAAGGACGAAAAGTGTTGCTGTGGGAAGGGCTTTTCCGGCGTGCACATGCGGGACGCCTTGTCGACCACCTTTGCGTACAATTTACCGGGGAAGAAGTCAGCGAGATTTTTTACGGCTCGACTCTGGAGCTGCGCCCTCAGAATCCTGTCGTTCTCCATATCGTGAAAGATGACGAGTTCGTTGATAGGAGGGGCCGCTATCTCGATCCCCTCGACACAGTCTCGATTGCCCTTCATCACCATTCGGAGTTCGATGAATCCCTTTCCAACGCCTCTGAGACCGGCACTAATAGCGAGCAGACCACCCGCTAATGAGAGCAAAGACAACCCGATCGAGCGGGCTGCGTCAGCAGGGCTGTCATACGAGGTAAGGTCTTTCGAAAGCCACTGCGCGGTTCGCGCGAGTATCCCATCTGTTACGGGTGCGGCAGGGGTAGCAGCAACAGCCCCAGTCTGATCGGGCGGTACCTGCGCCTGCTCAGAGGCTTGCACTTGTTCAGGAGCTTGAGCCTGTTCAGGGGCCTGCGCTTGCTCAGCAGCACTCGGTTCCACCTGAGCTGGATCTTTCGCCTGTTCCGGTAATTCGACGTTCGTGGGTTCCTGGGTTTTTTGAGACTCTCCCTGTACCTCCGCTCGTTCGGCAGGATCGAGAGGGGGCAGGACAAGGGGCTGGAGCGCTTCCGCAGGCATGGGGCTCGTGGGCGCGGTATCCGGTTTGGCGCCTGCGCCATCCTGAGCCACGGCTGGATCTCCAGAGTTAAGAGCCAACCCAATCGAGAGGGCTGCCACCCTGGATGCGTGTCGAACAAGATTACCTAATTCCGGCATAACAATATTGCAACAGAAACTTAACGTACGATACCCCCTCTTAGAGGGCTAATAAACACTGGCTGAGCCTTTTTGGAAGCTGCAGAGTGGGTAAAGTAGTGCAAATGAGGACGAATTTGAACTGTATCGAACACCGGTAAAGCAAGCGAAAACCTGCTTTGCCTTGCTGACCCAGCAAAGCTCGTCAGAGAGACTACTCCCCTAGTAGAAGAAGATTCTCGGAATCCTCCACACACTCGTCCGAACAGAATAGTTGCAGCGTGGTCTCGGGCGTCAAATCGCCAGGAAGTGCGGAGAGCCAATTGAACGTAGGCGAATCAGCCCCTTTGAGAACACGCTCAGCGATCTCGTTGATGCGATCCACTGCGAGATAGTACGCAGGCTCCAACGGCTCACTCGGTGCACTTCGCGACTCCAACATGTAGCGGATCCAGATCTCGGCAACCCGATGCGCCTTCTCGACCGGCTCTACCGAATTCAGAAAAGCTGTCGTCGTAAGGGCACGCATCAAGGGAATAAGACGCTGCGTACTGAACCCGAATCGTTGTAGCAAGATGAGCGCGGTCTGAATCGACGCACACCCCCACACCTCTGTCTCGTAGCGTGAATCGGTTATCGCATCATCCGAGCGCTTGAGTCGCTTCAAGTAAGCGCTTAGTCCGTCTTTGTCGTGCCTGACCAATGGAAGCAATCCGAGCCAGCGGACGCTGCCAACGAGCATACCCACCTCCCGTCCCACAGACTTGAGACCCAAGCCGACGAACCAGCCGAGATTGAGCGCTCTTTGCAGATGTTCGGTGACCTCCTTCATCAACTCAGCATCTGCTCTTCGAGCGGCCATACGATGCATGAACACCAAGGCCGACAGAAGTGCGTGCTCGACACACGAAAAAGATTCTATGAAATCGGTAGTGAGAAATTGCTGATGTGGCTGGCCCAACCGCTCAGGCGTGAACATCGACACAGCGTGAAAATACGGCGCCTGAAAAGCTCTGCTTTTGAGAAACCGAGAGAGAGACATCGCGGATTCCCGGCCGATTTCATCGGCTACCGTTCCATCGAGACTATGCCCATCTTGAGAGAGCAAACTCCGAACGAGGAACACGATAGAGGTCGGAGGTCGCCCCAACGAGTCTGCAAACGAAATTGCGTATTCCCATGACTCGGGACTGAACGGGCTGCTCGTCCTGTGAGAGAATCCCGGGTCGCTCATGAAACAAGGACCTGCGCTTACCATCAACACATTAGTGGTTGGCAGCAGCAGGAGATCCCTGGAGATTATACGCGACATAAAAGTGGCGCGAACGCATCATACCCGCGGCTGGCGAGGATTCATTCGGCTAACCCCTTGAAACAACCCTAAAACCACTCGAGCGGATGCATCATTGAACTAGACATGTGGCTAAAATTCAGGTCCTTTGACCACGAGAGTCGTCAGCACTTTTCGACCGTAGCTCCGCGTAATCCGAATTTTCGCTACCTGTTTCTAGGTAAGACTTCTAGGGAAGCGAGACAAACTGACCTGTGGTCTCACTTTGGAACTTATCACGTGAATGTGCAGGAGCACGACCCTCAGAATCAGCGTAATCAGAGATCTCCTATTAAAGCTCCACCATCGCTACCGGCAAAAAGCGCTCGAGGATTAGGCTCGTACACCGGCATAATCGAGGGCATCGGTGGCTCTTCGTCGGGATATTCGATCAGCCTTCTGTCGATTGACTCGCTCAACTCCAAACGTCGCTGGGCCGCACGGTTCTTCCGCGTGAGAAGATCCTCACGTATCCTTGCACGTTCCTCCCCGTCTAAGCCCTGTCTGATGACTCGAAGCTCACATAGACGCCTCTGCTCTTCTGGTTCAAGTGAGGCAGAGCCATGAAGATCTTCGAGTCGTGCGATCTCGCCTCCCAACAGAGAGCTCTTCTTTAAGGAATATCCCTTCAGTAGATTTACGAGTTCGTTGACCTCCGCGAACCACACCTTTCTCGCCTCTTTGTATTCGCAGCTCAACGATTCGAGCGTTGTGGCCTGAACCGTCAACTTTCTGTTGTTCTTAACATACGTATCGAATTCCTTCATTGTCATCGTGCAGTTCTGCTCAAGAGTCTTGTGATCACGGTGACGAAAGAGAAAATCTGCTAGCTGGTCGCGTAGCTCGACAAAGCGCTCGAGTCCACGTTCGCGCACCCCCAACGGCCGGTGACTCACCAGTAGAGGGCCACCATCCCGTGCCGCAAAGAACGGCGCGGAAGGATCCTGCACCAAATGGGGATATGCCTTCCCAAGCTCGCTACGTATCTCCAGGAAGCTCTCGAAAACCTCTCTCGCACTCCGCTTGGAGATCGTCTTGCCGAGGATCTCCAGCGAATTGGATGAGTAGTGAACTTGCCCCAGCGATACTGAGGCCAACTCTGTGAGCGAGAGTTCCGAGCGCAAGTGTCCCAGTAAGTTATCGCGGAACCATGGATAGCGATGCGGCACCTCGTGCTTGTACCCTCGCCTGGCGAGAGGATATGAGGTGCACTGCGTGTCGGGAGTGGAATCAACTCGCGGGGGAAAACGCTGCCCTGCCAGATCGACCGGAGATTCCTCACAGGGCTGGGAGTCGCGCCCTCCGGGTAGCTCCGTACTATCTCGAAAGGGAGCGCCACCGCTTGAGAGCGAGCGACGTCCGAGGTCTTCTTCTCTTGGATCCATAACGCAACTACAAAAATGCAGAGCTAAACCCGATACGGTCAGCCCCCGAGCAGAACAAGCTATACCTATTGCGACCGAGATTCAAACCGTCGCAGCATCGGCATGATAACACCCTGCTCCCGCGCGCAATGCTGGGCGATCTCATATCCAGCATCGGCGTGGCGCATCACCCCCGTGGCGGGATCATTCCACAGCACCCGAGCTATGCGCCTCTCTGCCTCCTCCGTCCCATCGCATACGATCACGACCCCAGAGTGCTGAGAATATCCCATCCCCACACCACCTCCATGGTGCAGCGACACCCACGTAGCGCCACTCGCTGTATTGAGAAGTGCATTGAGGAGCGGCCAATCCGAGACGGCGTCAGACCCGTCGAGCATCGCCTCGGTTTCTCGATTGGGGCTCGCAACGGAACCGGAATCGAGGTGGTCGCGACCGATCACAACAGGAGCACTCAGCTCACCCGTACGGACCATCTCGTTGAATGCAACACCAATACGGGCTCTATCCTTCAGTCCGAGCCAACAGATGCGAGCAGGTAAGCCCTGAAAGTGAATTCGTTCCTTTGCCATAGCGAGCCACTGATGCAGATGGGCATCATCCGGTAACAGCTCCTTCACTTTTGCATCCGTACGATAGATATCCTCAGGGTCACCAGAGAGTGCTACCCATCGAAACGGACCGATTCCTCGACAGAAGAGCGGCCGAATGTATGCCGGGAGAAACCCTGGAAAGACGAAGGCATGCCCTACTCCCTCATTGAGCGCAATCTGTCGAATATTGTTGCCATAGTCGAAGACCGGCACGCCACGCCGGTGAAATTCAATCATCGCCGTTACGTGCTCTGCTATTGAGCGCCTCGCTGCGGCTGCAGTCACCTCCGGCTCGTGCTCACCCCGAGTACGGTATTCGTCCCACGTCCAACCCTTGGGGAGGTAGCCGTGCAGAGGATCGTGCGCACTCGTCTGATCGGTCACGAGGTCTGGAAGCACGTTTCGCTGCAGAAGCTCTGGGAGAAGTTGACATGCGTTTCCCAACACTCCGACTGAGATCGTACGCCCTTGAGCCTTGGCCGCCTCTATGCGCAGCAGTGCATCATCGAGATCCGACGCTTGAACATCGAGGTATCCCGTCTTCAATCGAAAATCGATCCGCGATTGTTGACACTCGACAGCGATCATCGAAAAGCCCGCCATCGTAGCGGCGAGCGGCTGGGCACCTCCCATACCTCCCAAACCCGCTGTGAGGATCCAGCGCCCCTGAATATTCCCATCGTAATGGACCTTACCGGCCTCGACGAAGGTCTCGTACGTACCCTGTACGATCCCCTGAGTTCCGATGTAGATCCACGACCCAGCCGTCATCTGTCCGTACATCATGAGCCCCTTACGATCGAGCTCATTGAAGTGCTCCCAGGTCGCCCAGTGGGGAACGAGGTTCGAGTTCGCAATGAGCACACGCGGAGCATCGCGGTGCGTCTCGAACACCCCCACCGGCTTACCAGACTGCACTAAGAGGGTTTGATTCTCTTCCAAGTTTCTCAAGGTCTCGACGATCGCGTCGAAGCACTCCCAGGATCGTGCTGCTCTACCGATACCACCGTACACAATCAGGTCTTCGGGCTTCTCAGCTACACTCGGATCGAGATTGTTCATCAACATCCTGAGCGCTGCCTCTGTTTGCCAGCTCTTGGCCGTGCGCTCCACACCGCGCGGTGCACGAATCACCCTACTGCTGTCACTACGAGTAAAAGACATAACGCACCCCTTCGAACTAACGCACCATTCTCTCCGCCCCACGTTGCAACACGGACACAAGTGGGTTTCGAGTCAGATCACACGCAATCGCTGCCGGTTCCTGAAGATCCCACACGCACAGCGTCGCCTCCTTACCTACACTCACCGTTCCGAGACGGGCCTGACGTCCTAGAGCGTGCGCCGCGTAACGGGTCACCCCGAGAAGCGCCTGTGCAGGTGAAAACCCGAAGAGCACGCAAGCGAGGTTCATCATCAGGCGCAGCGACGAAAAGGGGCTGGTTCCGGGATTGCAATCAGTTGCTATAGCCACCGGCAGACCAGCACTCCTCATCGCATCTATCGGAGGCGCCTGTTTCTCGCGGAGCGCGTAGAACGCCCCGGGAAGAACAACTGCCACCGTGCCTCTCGTGACAAGCTCCGCTATGTCCCCCTCGCCAAGATACTCAAGATGATCGACAGACCATGCGCCGTGCTCAGCTGCACGACGGGCACATCCAGAATACGAGAGTTGCTCCGCGTGAGCTTTCACTGCCAACCCATGCCTAGTCGCCGTTTCGAAGATGCGCTCGCATTGCTCGAGTGAGAAAGCAATCGGCTCGCAAAATACGTCCACCGCTTCAGCAAGCCCCTCCCGTGCGACCTGGGGTATCATCTCGCGACAGATGAGATCCACATAGCCGTCAGGGTCGCCCTTGAACTCGACTGGAACCGTGTGTGCCGCCAGCAACGTCGGAGAGATCTCTATGTCATGTACATCTCGGAGCTTCTTTACAATCCGCAGCATCCTGAGTTCGTCTTGCATCGTAAGCCCATACCCCGATTTCACCTCGACGCACACGACTCCTTCACTCACTAGGTTACGCAATCTTTCGGATGCCTGCCGCAGCAGCTCGTCATCGCTACAGGCGCGTGTTGCCCGCACAGTCGACAGGATTCCTCCTCCAGCATGGGCGATCTCGGAGTATGATCTTCCTTGCAGACGCATCTCCCACTCCGCCACTCGATCACCCCCAAAGACTAAGTGCGTATGACAGTCGATCAGCCCGGGAGATACGAGCTTACCAACGAGATCGCGATAACTCTCCTCCGATGGAAGAACAAAGTTCGTCATAGGTTCGAGTCGCTCGATGAGACCGCGCCTAACAACGAGTGCCCACAGACCGGGAAGTAGTCCGTACTCGTTATCGTGTCCGGCTTCGCACGTAGCGATCCGAGCATTTATCCAGGTGATACCTTCCTCGCACTGACTCATAAGGCACTATCCTCGAAGCGTACGATCTTCTCTGCCTCACGCAGCAGCTCACCTGAGATCAATGTAGCGGCCAATGCCATGAGTTGAGAGGACAGCGGCCTATCTTCCCGAACCGGCGGAAATACATCTGATACGAGCTCAAGCACACGCTCACACACCAGACTCAACCGAGTATCCTCGCTCGTTATCTCCACACCTAGCTTGATCTCGATCTCCGGTCGCATGCGCGGCATATTGACCCGCTTCTTCACCAAACCAACAAGCTTTTGCACGGCCTTATCTACATCCGCTTGAGCCTCGGGGTGGTGCTTTGACGGTATGATACGCGTCTCTCGCCGTATTGCGGCCGCTTGAGCCGCGTACGCAAATTCGATAGCAACGAGCTCGGCGACATGCGGAACGATCTCCATGAGTCGGATACCGAGCCCCGCGCTCATGCTAACGTGATCCTCTTGCCCTGCGTTGGTCGAGATAGAGAAGAGATGGCTCGGAGTGGACAAACCCCACACAGTGTTGGTGAGGGCCGCACTGACATACTCGGGAATCATCATGCTGGAGGAGATCGATCGCTCCCGCTCGGTCAGGCTCGGCCAGATGAGGTCGCTGCCCAAACTCTTATTGCGCGCAGCGTCGATGTAGCGTGAGCACCGCGCATTCACGAGCGATGCCATGATCGAGGCAGCTTGAATCAAATTATAGAGCTTCACTGCCACCGGCATACCGTGAAAGTGGCCACCGGAAACGATAGAAGTAAACGAACCATCGTCAGATTCGAGCAACAAGGGATTGTCCGTGGCGCTATTCATCTCGATCTCGAAGGTCTCGCGCGCCTCTCGGAGGAGGTCGTAGCAGGAGCCGAGAATCTGCGCCGCACACCGAATGTTGTACGGATCCTGAATCTCAGCGTCTATCAAGTAATCACGATGTGTTTCTCGAAGCGGGGAGCTTTGCATCGCTGACCAGATCCACGAAGCAACTATCTTTGCACCGCGATGAGGCCTGAGCTCGTGAAGCTCCCGCAAGAACGGGGCATCACTTGCTAACATAACCTGAGCGGTCACAGCGGTAGCAAGCGCCTCTGACTTGAGAAGATCTTCGAGTTGCGCGAGGGATAAAACTCCACACGCCGTAGAAAACTGCACACCGTTTATAAGGGCGAGGCCTTCCTTCATCTCGAGCGCAAGGGGCTTGAGTCCGCACCGAGCAAGGGCCTGCGAGGTTTGAATCGGTTCCGTATCCTGCCCTATGAAGCACTCTCCTTCCCCCATCAACGTCAGCGCGATGTGCGCTAAGGGGGCCAGGTCACCACTCGCCCCGACTGAGCCGTGACACGGCACCACTGGGGTAATATCGCGGTTCAAAAATGCGAGGATCGCCTCAACCACCTCTGGCCTGACACCTGAATGCCCTCGCACCAAAGACTGCGCCCTGAATATCATCGTCGCGCGTACGATCTCCCGCGATGCCGCTGGTCCGACGCCACACGCATGAGAGCGCACCAAGTTCCGTTGCAAAACCGCCAGCTCATCGGGAGCAACACCACGGTCAACGTTGTGACCGAACCCCCTGTTGAATCCGTACGAAGGTCGGCCGCTCGACGTAATTGAGGCCACTATCTGAGCTCGTCGCTCAGCCAGGAGATCGCGTGTCTTAGACTCGAGTTCGATCGGCATCCCTCGAACCGCCGCCAGCGTATCCTCGATCGTAAGAGCTTTAGCATGAGCGAGAGTTACCATAGGTTCGACCTACACCTAGTTTCCGGGAGAGGTGAAAAATCTCTTTCTTCGGTAGTATACTCCCCCTGAACACGGCGAGGAACCACGTTATTTCTCCCCTTGTCGTGACAACGAAAGAGCGCGGTAGTGGCGGCTTGCCCCGCTCTGCAATGGACTCCGCGGCGCTCAGGCCGGAAATGAAGAGGATCTGCAGCCCTTGCGGCCACTAACCATGCGTTTGCTGAGCTCCGGGGGAACCGAGACTTAAAGGGCTAGAAGAAGGAGGTTCCTTCCCGTAATTGACCGCTCGGAGCGCGGTACTCGAACTTTAATTGCGTAGACGCTCGGGGACGACTCTGCAGCGACGCCAAGAAATCGCCAAACTCCCCTGAGCTGCACCGTTCTGCTTCTCCGGGAACAACACTTCGCGTAAAGTTGAGAGCTCCGTTAGAATCGCGTTCGACAGCAAAGGAAACGGTTCGAGAGGCTGCTGCGCCTGAGGATGTACTGAAATCGATCTTGTAACTTCCCGGCTCTGCGAACTGAATCGAACAGCTCCGGCTCATCCCGTCGAAGTGCGCATCATAACTTGCGCTCACTGTGATTGCTCCCCCGCACAGCTCCTCGCTTCGAGAGGTTGTCTCCTGGAGCGCAGGTCCGATCTTGAGGTCATAAAGCTCGTACAAACCGAGCGCGGCGCCACCCGCAAGCGCTGCACTCGCTAGCCAATCTCTCCGCGTTAGATCCCCACTTTGTCGGGGCGAACCTGTCCGAAAGGACCGCGAATCGACGTCAGGTGAGGATTGCTGGTGTTGGGATGAACGCGTCACGCCTTTTCTCCTTATAATTTAGGTGGAAGCAAAAATTTCACTAATACTGTACCAAAATGACGATCTTTAACCAATCGCCTCGCCCCCGAAGGCGAAAGAGCGTGCGACGAGGTGCTCAGATCCCTTATAATGAGAGAGGCCTGCCAACCGAGCTCTGTTTAGCCCGAATAGGTCCACAAAGAACCGGAACGATGCGCCCCATAAGAAGCTACCTCATCCTCTTCATACTTGCTGCAAGCACAGTCAATGCTGTCGCCCAGTCGCTCGACAGCGCCTTCTACGATATCGGCACCCCTGCGGTTGTCGATTACTACGTGAACCCCAACAATGGGAGCGACTCAGCCGATGGACGCTCTCGCGAGTCAGCGAGGGGAACGGTGACCTCGATCTGGAACGAAATCCCCCAGAATCAAACTTTGACCCAAGGCGTGAGGATTAATCTCTTGCCCGGCACGTACAGCAGCTCTCACCTGCCCAATTACTGGGAGAATCGTCGCGGAACCGCGCAACGACCCATCATTGTAAGAGCACTCGATGACTCGGGAGTGGTCAAGCTCTCTCGTGACATCAACATGGCGAACGTGTCATATTTCTATCTTCTCGGCGTGACCATCGAGAATGAGATCGATGATGGTTTCGGCGATGCCTTTCACTGTGAGCGGTGTGACCACACCCTCCTCAGAGGAAATTCCTTCAACGGCGCTCCCCGCGGTAGAGAGACTGGAGAGAGCGTGGCGCACGAAACCGTTAAATTTAACCAATCGAGCCATGTGTATATCGAAAACAACAATATTCAGGGTGCCTATGACAACGGGATAGATTGGGTTGGCGTCCAGTACGGACACATCAGAGGAAACCGCATCCACGATACCCAAGGATGGTGTGCCTACGTCAAAGGGGGATCGTCGTACGTTCTGATTGAAGGCAACCTTGTCTACGACTGCGGAGAGGGTGGCATAACAGCTGGCCAAGGCACTGGCTTCGAGTTCATGACCAGCCCATGGATACGTTACGAAGCCAACTACATAAAGATAGTCAACAACGTGTTGCACGATATCTTCGGCGCTGCCCTCGGAGTAAATGGGGGCTATGGAGTGCTCATCGCCCACAACACCGCTTTCCGAGTTGGCGCCCGAAGCCATCTCCTCGAGATAGTACACGGTTCACGCTCCTGCGACGGCAACACCTCTGCGTGCACAGAGCGGCAAGTACTGGGGGGATGGGGACCGACATCGCCTGGGGACGATACGGCTCAGCCGATCGGCAATCAAGATGTGATCGTGGCCAATAATCTATTTTACAATCCAACCGGCACGGCGAGCGGATTTCAGCACTTCGCCATTCATGGTCCACGCGTCCCGACAATCCCCGGGATACCTTCACCTCAACGCACCGACACCTCCCTAAGGTTAGTCGGTAACGTAATCTGGAACGGAGACCTCACGATGCCCCTCGGTATCGAGGGATCCGAACAGGGATGTCAACCAGATAACACGACGTGCTCAGAGACTCGTCTGCGGAACGAAAACACCATCAACGTCACCGAGCCCGATCTGTTGAGCCCCGCCAACGGTGACTATCGACCGGCAGCTAACGGGCGGCTAAGCGCCATTACCTCGGCGAGTATCGATAACCACGCAGTACTCGATTTTGCGCTTAATCCTATACCCGAGGGGGAGCGCACCAACCAGCTGCGTCGGGAATTTTCCGGGGCGCAAAGCACCGCGCGTCCGCCTGGAGCGTTTGCGAGCCACTCATCGTCACTCGATTTTGCATCCCCAGGAGCCGATCGTGACAGACCTCCCAGTTCTGACGATCCAGGCCAGAAGCCGACCCTGCGGATTAAAAGGATCCTGAAGAGAATCGTGGCAGGAAGGCTAGCGCTTCGCATCGTCGCTTCGGCGTCCGACGCAGACGGGATCCGGACGGTGTCTGCGAGCGTGCATAACGGAAGAAAACGCGTGGCGACCATCTCACTTCTGGCGAAGGGTACCAATTATGTGGGGCGCGTAACTGTAAAGAGAACGTCGCGGCTCACCCTGCAGGTTACAGCTACCGACAATCTGGGCGAGAGCACTACCCGCAAGCGAAGGTTATAGCCATCGCCCTTGTCTCTAAATTACGCTATGCAGGGCGTATCCAGCGTGTATCATCATCACTATGACCTCCCCTTCCCTCTTTCTTCTCGGTTGTGGCACCTGTCGGATCGACCCCACCAAAGGACAGACAAGCGCCTGCTTAATCCACGGAGAGATCACGTTCATCATCGATCTCGGGTTCGGAACACTCGAACGGCTCGAGCGCGTGGGCGCTTTCGATGCGTGCTCTGAGCTCCATATCCATATATCTCACCGACACACAGACCACCTTGTCGGGCTCTTTCCCCTCTTGCAGTGTCTCTCATGGTCGGATGACTACCGACACCTACGGATCAATAAGGTCGTGATTCACTCGACTCGTGAGGTTCGCGAGTTGATCGAGGGGGTACGCGCACTGTGGGGCCTGGAGGAGACTCAACTCTCCAAGGGCTCTGCTCTCCGGGCCGATCGCATCCTCGAGTTTGCATCGGGACCGGATTACGCAGATTGGTCTTACTCCGTCGGTGACATCGAAGTACGTTCAGTTCACTTACCATCGAGTAATAACCACGGTGTCTCGTTTTCCGTGGCTGATAAACGTTTCGCATTCACAGCTGACGCCACAGAGCTCAATAACTCGTTGATAGATTTTGTCAGCGGTACCGACGTGTGCATATTTGATTTCGGTCACCTCACAAATGAAGCGCGGGGCAAGGGAACTTACGTTATTGCACTCGATGGGATTGCTCAACTCCTCGCCAAAGCAAACCCAAAGCGGGCACTGGCGGCACACATCTATCTTCGACACATCCAAGACAGGATCCTCTCCGCCGAGGAGCGCGACTCGGAGTCTGAACGCCTGATTGTAGCCACTACCGAGCTCGCTCAACAGAATGGCTTTATGGGTACTCTCGAGGTGGCGCAGGATCTGACGGATCTCCTTTCCCCTTCTCTCGAAGCGTCGAGAGCCACTAACCATAATCAAACAAAACCCTAATCCTCCCTTTCTTGAATAAGGGCTTTATGTGCGGCACATTAGAAGGCGCGACGATGGTTCGTTCGCTGAGGAAGCGAGCGGCCTTTTACAAAGAACATATCTCACAACTTTGTACGTTTTTATGCACGACTGGCTCCGACACGCGACTACCGGCTTTCTTATACTTCTCATCTGCTTCTGCATTATCAGACAGCGTAGATACTGGCGTGAAATAAAACAAAATCGGCCGTCGGGCTCAGTAAAGTGCGGGTATGCGCTCGCTTGTATCTCGATCTCACTGGCCTTTGCGGGAGCACTGTTCTTCAACTCCGAGGAGAGCTGGAGAGTATTCATGAGCGTACTCACCATGTCACTCATCTTCAGCCTCAAGATAACCTTCTCGCCGGCGATGATCGCCATCACCTTGGCTGTATGTACCTTGCAATTCCACTGTAACGGGAACTTCCCGCTCCTAGAGGTATGGAGCGGATTCGTTCGAATGCTAACCTGGCGCCTCCCCGAGGAGGTCCGTGTAGCGTACGCTACGGTATCCTTCGCCTGGGTCTGTCTAGTGCTTCTGTTCGGGGGAGCGGCAACCCCCAGTTCCGACTCTGCCGAGCTAGCGCTGGAGGGGATATCAGATCCCCTCTCCTCTCTCTCCTAGAACCACGCCGAACGCTCACTTGAAGGAGAACTGGATCGACAGAGCCGCGCCCTGTGTCCCCGAAGCGTTACTGCCCGAATACGGCACTGCCGTAAGCCGATACAACTCTGTGGTGTAACTCCATGCAGGATAATCCGCCGTGGTACTCGGTGCGATAGCGTATGGAGCGTTGTTGTCCAGAGAGAGAGCGGCCGCGTCACGGAGCCAGCGCACGCTGACAACTCCACTTCCTGTAGTGTTGGCCCGCACATTTATCTGTGGCGCAACACCCAGAGTCGCAAGTGAGATCTTCGAACCGTTGGGTACCTGCTCATATCCCGGAAACGGCGCGTCAGTCGCAGCGTTTATCAGGGTGAAGCTCGATATCCCGAAGGTCGTGTTCGGCGGATTGAGCGTTATGATCCCGTTCCTCGAACCAGTAAGTAGGGAATCGCTCGCCTCTAATTTGTACATGTACGTGCCCAGCAGCGAGAAGCTCGCCCCGGTAGTAAGTTGCGTAGGCGTACTGAAAGTCATCGTTCCGGGACCTCGAACTCGTGACCACAAGAGTTTCAAGATACCCGAAGGAAGCCCATCGTCAGTCGCCGTTCCCTTGAGCGTTACCGATGACCCGAACACCACGGTTTGTGCCAGACTTGTATCGACGATCGGCGCTTTGTTGCTGCTCGATGGTGTTGGAGTTCGAGTCGGGGTTGAGGTGCTTGTCGGGGTCGCTGTTCTGGTAGCAGTGGGCGTGGCAGTACTGGTCGCGGTCGGCGTTGCCGTATTTGTCGCTGTCGCCGTTCTGGTAGCAGTTGGTGTTGCCGTGTTGGTTGGCGTCGCTGTGTTAGTTGGTGTAGCGGTCGGAGTAGGCGTTACCGTAGGCGGCGACTGTACAGTCACAGTCGTAGTTGTCTCTCCTGTGAGCCCCAGAGGGTCCGAAACCTTCAGCTTCACAGGGTAAGACCCAGGCTGAAGGAAGATTCGGCTCACCGTAGCAGTCGTCGCCGTGTTGCCACTCCCAAAGTCCCACAGATATGTCACAGGATCTCCGTCTGGATCACTGGATCCAAAACCGTTGAAATTAACCGTGAGTGGTGCGTTCCCCGAGAGTGGCGAGGCTTGAATATTTGCAACCGGAGCGCGATTTGCCGGAGCAGAGTCCTTGAGCGTGAACAATATACTCAGCGCCGCTCCTCGCGTACCCGTTCCATCCGCTCCGGAATACGGCACCGCCGTCAAAAGGTAACGCTTCTTCGCGTATGGCCACGATGGATAGTCACTGTCAACGCTCGGCTGCAACGCGAACGGCGCAGTGGTATCGGTTGTGGAAGCGACGGCATCCTGGAGAAATACGACGCTTTGAACCCCAGAGCTCGTCGTATTCGCTCTTATGTTGAGCGCAGTTGTGGGAAGCGAAAGTAATCCGATGGTGCTTCCATTGGCGATATTTTCGTATCCTGGAATCACCTGATCGGTAACAGCGTCGATGAGTGAGAAGCTCGTAATCCCGAATGTCGCCCCCGATGGATTGAGGGTCACGAGGGTATTGCTTCCGGTCCTGAGGACTGAATCGTTCGCTTCCAGCTTTACAAGGTAGGTTCCTGCAGTTGAAAACGTGGTGCCAGTGGTCGCCGTATTCGGTGACGAGAAGGATGTCGTTCCTGGCCCTCTAACCCGCGACCAAAGGATGTTGAGAACACCACTCGGCAGTCCATCGTCCGAGGCCGCCCCTTGCAGAGAGACCGGCGATCCGAAGGTAAGTGTGAGTGGATTGGGAGGTCGTACTGCCGGAGCCTTGTTCGTCGCTGTTGGGTCCCCTACGGTAATCGTGACCGTGGCCTGATCTTCGAGCCCAAGCTCGTCAGTGACGGTGAGCTTCACGGTGTACTGACCAGGCGTAGAGAATGTTCGAGAAGGCTTCTCGTCAGCCGAGGTGTCGTCGTTACCGAAATCCCACAGATAGGTCAATTTCGGAGTTTCGGGATCCGATGAGCTACTCGCGTCGAAGGCCAGGCTCAAAGGCGCGACCCCTCCACTCGGCGAATAGGCGATCTTGGCTTTTGGAGGAAGATTCTCGTAAATCGCCGTGAAGCTAAACGGTGTCGAAGGGACTGTAAAAGATCGCTCACGAGTATCGACACCATCGCTCCAGGTGATAAAGCTCCTTCCCTGGTAGATCGGTGCCGCCGAAATGGCCTGCACTGAGTTCACGATCGGTGCCGCAATATACGGCGTCAACACCTCGATGTCCTCGTCGAGGTACGTAATTGGAGCTCCGACCGGCTCACTATAGAGCGAAAGGGGTACGGTGCGAGGTTGCACCGTCACGCACTGTTGATCATTGAGCCCCTCTCCCAGTGTCGCGTATAGGCACACCATGTAACGGGTGTTGTCGCTGTGCTCACCAGGTTGAAAGGAACCTGAAGAGACCCCTGAGATCTCGTCTACGAGGTGCTCGTGCAGGTTGTGCTGCTGAATGATCGACCACGTCAGAGCACTGTCAGGAACTCGAGCACCTTGGTACTCGGCGTATCCCGAATAGGCGATCGTTTCATCTATCGAATACTTGGTAGAGGTCGTGGGTTGAACGATCGTCACCTGAGGCGGAGCAACTCCGGTCCTGATAGTGACCGACGAAGAGGATTCCGCAAATGGAGCCGTCAATTCACGCACCACAACGGTTGCTTCGAATGTACCAACCGACTGATAGATGTGAGTGGGATTGGGATCTGAAGACGAGGCACCTGAACCATCCCCGAAATCCCAGCTGTAGTCCAAAGCTTGCCCATCTGGATCGGCCGTGCCTGTAGTATCAAAGGCGACAGTGAGAGGCACCGATCCTGAAAGCGGCTGCGCTCGTAATACTACCGTCGGAGGGGTGTTGTTCGACCCGGTATATCGGAAGCGCCGCAGCTGACTGCGCCTCGATACGGTATCGTAGTAGAGTGCATAAATGTTCGTGTCAGGCCCGCTGACCAGCTGCACTACTCCTGCTGTAGACGTGGTGACCTCGGTCGCAAAGGGGAACACGGTCGGAAATCCATTTTGGTCGAAGCTGAGAAACCGAACTGTCCTCTGAGCATAATCGGCGATGAAGAGGGAACCGCGATACTTGGTCGGATAGGTCGATCCCGCATAGAAGGCGACACCAGTCACGGAAGCTCCAAGATCCTTCCCATTTGCATCGAGAGGATGCGAGTACGCAAATCGAGGAGCCGTAACCGCTCCGAGCCCCTGATCGTAGAGAGCACCACAGAAGTCCTTTGTGCGGCTAAAGCTACCGAAGGCTGTGTTCTTGAGGCTAACGGTATTCCCCGATCCCACACTATCTTTTTGAATCGTGCCTCCTTCGTAACACGGCCATCCGAAGTTTGCTCCCTTACCCGAGTTGACCTCCTCCCAGCTACTGCTTCCGACATCACCCAGGAAAACCTGGCCATTCGCAGGATTGAGCGTGATTCGGAACGGGTTTCGCGTTCCATACGCCCAGACCTTCGAGCGATTGCTGTTCGGATTGGCAGAGTCGTAGAAGGGATTACCAGGTAACCCTGCCCCAGTATCGGGGTCGATGCGCAGAACCTTTCCCGCGAGCGAATCGATCAACTGAGTCCGCAAGCTCACCTTGTTCGCTCCGCTGTACGGGGCACCATCGCCGTGCGATACGTAAAGCGATCCATCTGCACCAAACATGAGGGTGCCGGCAGTGTGAGAGAGTTCATCACTCGGAATACAATCCTCTATCGGGGTCCCATCCATGGTCAGCCCTGTCATACACGACGCAGGCTCCGGCACGATCGTAGCGCCGAGGGCGAGCTGAGAGGCCATATTCCCAACTACGCTATTCTTGCCAAGGATCACCTCCATCGTACCCGCTTTAGCCACGTTGTAGTTTTGAGCCGGATCGGCCTGAACACGTACGAGACGAGAGAGGCGTGGAAGCGTCTCGTCCGCTGGACGCTCGGGAGGATCGTACGTGAAGAAGAGGTATACGTAAGGGCGGGTCGGGAATTGCGGATCAACGGCGATACCTCCGAGCCCTCGATCGGTTCGTCGATTGACGATCGATGTGATGTCGATGAACGGAGTACCGAGCAATGAGCCGTTCTGAGCAACTCGTACGAGACCTTCCTTGATAGCGATAAAGGTCCTATCTCCCGGTGCGAATGCCACCGCAGTTGAGAGCGGAAGATCGGCCAAAACAACCTCTTCGACGAACCCACTGTCGGGTTGGAGTTGAGATTGTGCGGCAACGTGCTCCGCCGTTACGCAGCCGAACAGCGCAACTAGGGCAGTGCACATACGAACCAGAATCCAAAGCCGAAAACAAGCCGCCTTTTCCATGGATGACACCTCACTGTGAGAGACACTTCCCACTCAACGCGATCCCTTCTTCCAGAGTCACGTAAGCATGTTGCTGGCCTTGTATCGGCTAATCGTCTCACTGATCAACGACAAAGGTCGTCGAGGTACTCGCTGTGTGCGGTGCGTCATCTGAGTTGCGTCATCACTCCGACAAAAGTCGCTTTTCGCGAAGCTTCTTGGCCAGATGGCGATCATATGTGCCGCGATCTCCGCTTCAGCTAACGTCAATCGGCAACCGAGCTTTTTGGTTAATTAAGGATGCTCTGATTAAGTCCGAATAATGATAATAATCTGAGTCTTTGTGAAAGTTTTGGCGTGATATTCTCCTCGAGATTACTCGATATCGCACTTTGCGTAGCCCCAAAGATCCTTTACGATCCAGAAAGGGTATTCCTCTTTGGAGCGAACCCTGCTCATACGGCGATTCCAGTTCTTATCACTCTCAGAAAGAGAACGTGCCGGCGTAACTTTACGTGCGACACACCACTGCATGTACTAGTCTACTATGCGCATCAACTCCACCATGAGCTTTCATTCGGAGAGCTGAAACCACTGCTCCATCACCTTAAAACTCACTGATAAGGCTTTCCTGGCTCAAATCCGCACTCTCCTCTTAAGAATCTCTAGATGCTTTCCAAACTCTCCCCTAAGGAAGCGAGGCAAAACCTGCCCGTAGCGAGAAAGTGGAGGTTGGGTTGATATTCAATTTTAACGATGGGGAAAAACCGCAGATGTATCCGCTGCGATACATTGAGGATTTTTTCCCATCGTGAAAATTGA
>JBILEW010000067.1:0-21261 GCA_044351885.1 Bdellovibrionota bacterium | reverse complement strand
TTCCCTAAAGCTCGTATAACGCCCACGCCACCGTCAAACGATGGACGGTAGACGCCGACGTCTACCGTTTGTCGTCCGACGTCAACGTAATTCGTCAGCGTCAGCCATCAAATCACCACTAATCCCCAGCAAAATACAGAGACTTATTCAGAGGCTCCTTTAGCATCCTGTGGAGAACACAAGCGTCGACGGGACTGTCGCCCGTCCGCAAACGATCTCCGGGTCGACGCACAGGCCTCCAGCAAAAGTTCAAAGCACCCTCGTTCCGACTTCCATCTGGCGCGCTTCGAGGGTAATGTAAGCGGTCGATGCCTGTGAAAAACGGAGATGTAACGAGATGGCAACCAAAAAAGTAGCCTCAAAAGTAGCCTCAAAAGTAGCCTCGAAGAAGAAACCTGAAATCACCCTCGGCAAGGCGGTGTTGGTGCAGACGAAATCCTCATCGCACTCAATAGGCCTCGGAGATCCTAAGATAGTGGTGATCGAGGATATGAAATTCCTCGAAGGTACTCAGGTCACAGGCAAGATCGGACACCGACTTGAAGGGAAGAGGACCCTCATCCCCTGCGACCACGTCGCATCGATGGTCGAATTCCCCTCCGAGGAGGATCTCTGGAGCGAGCCGCAGAGTAAGATGATCCGCCCCCTTGAGATCGAGGATAGAGGTCCAGTTTTGACCCTGCACGAGCAAGGCGGCCACGATCAAGGTGGCCACGGGCATCGACACGGGCATGGGGGCCATCCCGGTGGTGGCCAGCACCACCACGGCCGCCGTCACCGCAGGAACAGGAACCGCGGAAATCGCGGCCCGATGCACGGAGACCGGCAAGATTAGGTATCGCGACTGAGCTCTTCCGCCCTTTGAGTTCGAGCAGGACTCAAAGGGCTCTTCGTTTCTACTCGAGAAACGCTTCCACCAATCGATAGGTCAGCCCGATACGGGTGCTCGCCTCATTCATTATTTGCATGCCGTTGGCGCGACCAGATCGCGTAAGGGACGATTCAAAGCCCTCACGCAGCTTCGTCTCCACATCCGCAATCCGAGCTTGCGCGGTCTTCTTCGCTAGCTGCCATTCACTATCCTGGGCTCTTGCAGGCTGACTATCGACCCTTTTCACAAGGGCGTCGATGGAGGCCAAGGTGACGAGTCCGTTTCGAACCACCTCGTACGCACGCTCAGCCTCCACATCCTGGGGTCTGGTGTGTCGCTTGGTTTCGAGCCGCCACTTCCAATCTTTCTTGAGAGATATTCCGCCCTCTTTCATCGTCTGTGCGGCGAAGGTGTCGAGACCCTGCTTCGCCAGATCGCCGAGGAGAGAATACACGCCATTTCGTGCCAAGATATCTTCGAAGGGATTTGCAATGACGATGAGCGGACTCGAAGACCGTTTCTCCGTGGTGGCCGGCGAAGGGGCGCGCTGCGCCGTATTTTCAGATCCAGGGGGGAGGCTCTGCGCGGCTCTCTTCACGATGATAGAGAGATCCTCCTCTGCTTCTCGCAGCGCGGAGATACGCTCGCGTAGCTGCTTGGCAAAGTCCTCCCCGCCGGCTCCTTCCGCAGCGTACTGCTTCCTAAGCTGGGCAACGACCTGGTCCTCTGCGCCTCCGATAACCTCTTTCACAGAGCGAGCAATTTCACCCCAACGTTGCCGCTGCTCTCCTGTTGCGCCCTGTGTCTTCGAGTCGAGCTCACGGAGCTCCACCGTCACGCGTCCCATGGTCTGGACGAAGTCTTTCAGATCATCGAACTGAGATCTCTCGCGTTCGGGCCGTATCCCTTGCTCTTGCGCACTCAGACTAGGCAACTTTCCGGCAGCAAAGGCTCCCACGAGCGCTCCTGCAACTGCCAAAAAACCCCGACGATCACCGCGCCCCTCCTGTTCGATTCCCATACTATCCTTGGAGTAATACTCGATACCCATTAACTGCTCAGTATGCCCTCTTACCTCCGGTAATCAAGGGGAACCTATGTTGCCTCAAGGGAAGCGAGGCAGAACTCGCCTGAGGTCTCACTTTTGATCGTATCACGTGAACGTGCTCGTGCTCGTAAACGTGCACGTGCCCGAACATCTTGATGTTTTTGTTTCGGGTACGTTTACGTTCAGGTGCACGAGCACGTTCACGTGGTAGAGTGTCAGGGCTTACCTCACTTCCCTGAGGGAGAACGATGCCCCTTGTCGTCGTCTCGCAAACGGGTACAATTCGAGAGTCTATACGTGATTAAGCTCGATATGAAAAAGCTCCTCTCCCTCGTGGCTCTGTGTTGCGCGATATCCGGTTGTGTTTACAGCAATATTCGCTTTCCTCTCGATGAAGACCTATGGAAAACAGAGCTCGGAAGCAAGGTCGGCGTGTCGTCGAATCATTCGGTACTGTGGCTCGTAGCATGGGGTGACGCGGGGGTGAAAAAGGCCGCTGAGAACGGCGACATCACGGTCATCAATCACATGGACATGGGGATTCAAAGCTACGTTTTTGGCATCTATACGCGACGAGATACAATCGTCTACGGCGATTGACGGCTGCCAGTGCTGAGTATGATACGCGCCGCGAGCACCTTATATCTCCTACTCTCTTGTGCTGGGTGCGGCACAATATCCCGTGGAGTACTGTACACCGATACTATTCAGCCTCTGTGCACCGACGCACGCGGGACCTCGCTCGGAGCGCGCTCGGCCAGTGGTAGCTCGAAGCGCTTAGAGATTCCGACGACTCGGGTCGATATCTCGGCGGAGTGGGATTCGCGGGCGATAGGTGACATAGCACGCGAGCATGGAATGCAGACGGTTTACGGATGCGACAGCAGACGCCAGTCCTTCCTGTTGGGTTTGTGGCGCAAGGACGAGGTGATCATCTACGGCGAGTAGCGCACTCTCCGACTCGTACGACCAAGACCTACGGCGCTAGCTATCTCGGTTGGGGTTTGGTGAGCCGCTCCGCCAGCCAGTCATAGCTAATGGTACGTTTCGTGCCTTCCGGGGTAACTATCGATGCCTCCGTTGTCCCCTTCAAATAGGTCTTACCGTTCTGTTGGATCAGGGCGGCGGTGCTTCGCGCAGACTGGTCGTTATCCGGCAGAACCATCGAGAAGGCGACCTTCGATTTATCCTGAGGATCGAGCTTTCCTTGCAGGGTCACGAATCGGATCGCATGAAACTTATCCCCTTTTGCCGCATTGCCCATCACTGTCTCAGATACCGTACTTCCCTCGACAGAGCCGTCCTGATTCGCCCGCAAGAAGAGGATTCCATTCGAGGGTCGGTCAGCGATTCCGTTCACCCAGCGCCAGTATCCTCCTATCTCACTCGCTACAGCCTGCGACGGCTGCGCTTGCTGCGGGCTACTCGATTGCGAGGCGGTTTGTATGGTTGACGAACTACCTGGCTTGCCTGGTCGCATCAGATCCCCCTCGAAGAGGGTCTGACCAACCTCGGCTGCACGTGCGGTCCAATCTATCGATGCACCGCTCGAGAGGAGCCCTGCCCCGTCCTTCCGGCGGAATCCTACGTTCAGGTGACGCGAACCATCAGCCTGCTTCTCCGATGCGTCTCTATAGTACAGCTCCACGAGCCCAGCCTTCGTGGCGGAGACAACCTCTCCCGGTTGCGAAACCGCATCGCGGTTGTGGTCGAACCACAGTGAGATAGAATCGAGCTCGGCGCCATTTATCTTACCATCCGCATCGGCATCTTGCGTCTCGAGCGCTTCGTACCCGTCGTTCCAGGGCTCTCGCTTCGAATCGAGCTTCGATCCCCCCTTACCACCGAACGACCACGAACCGAAGAGCTGGGAAGCTGATTTCACCACTCCAGTGTGGTCCGGATCGTACACGAGCAGCGGCGCTTCTCCGCTCGCCTTCCATTCGTAGAACGAATCGCTTCCGTCGTTCAGATCGAGCGCGAACTTGACTAGCCGGATATCGCTGGCGAACTTTTCGAGCGTGAGCTGCGGGCTCCACAGAAGCGAGATAGGAGTAGCCTCGCTGTACTCCAGTGAGGCCTCTCCACAGCTCCGAAGTGCTGGGTCGGTCGATGGATCAAACGCCTCACACCAACCATCCGCGCTACGTCTCAAGTACACAGTACCAACGCCGCACATATCGTTATGATTGTGGGCATAGGTGGTGGGATCTTGATGATTGTTGTCGATGCGCTGTCTGTCACCACCGTTCCAATACGAGCACTTAATTTTATTTTGACTCATATCCGTATTTGGAGGCCTGAGCAGAGGGAAGTATTTGTTGATCTCACTCGCCACATACGGATTCACATAACCCCACTTAGAATTGATCGCTCTGTAGAGATAATCGTCTGCACCGTACCCATATGTAGTGGCGGTTCGCATTGCATATTCCCATAGCGAGGCCTCAAGGAGGCGATCCAAACAGGAGAACTGCCCGTTATTGACCTGCGCGAGAGCCTTGAGCTGATTGCCGAAATCTAGGGCGTTAGTGTAGGAGCGGTCATCCGTCATGTACGCGTGATGACCTACGTGCTTGAAGTTTAACACCACGTAGCTACATGTAGGCGTCGCTGTTGCTGTCGGAGTCGGTGTCGGTGTCGGCGTAGGGGTCCACGTGGGGTACAGCGGCCCGCACGAATTACCCTCACACGATTTTAGATATCGATGATCTTCGGGACCTTTGGCTAATGGATTCGCCGCTACAGGGCGGATGCATAGGTAGAAGCAGAGGAAGCACGCACTGCAAGCACTCAGCACGATCTGTAAAGATCTTGTCCAAACGCCCCTCATCAGGCCTCCCCCTTATCCAACGGTGCTCAGTACATTGTAGAAGCTCTAAAGACTACGAGCTCCCTCAACGATAACCGAGGATGCTTTGCACCCCTAACGCTACGTAAGTCGGCTCGCCTCTGCGATTACTTTAGTTGTTTTTGGTAGTTCGAGCTTTCAAATATCTCGCACAGCGGCAACTAGCTGCTGTTTCAGGCGGTTAGCTACGCTCGCTAGTAGCACTAAATTCGGCGCTGCCTCGAAAAATCGAGAAGGGATCCTTCTAGGCTATCCTGAGAATTGAGCTCCTGGCCTCAAAACACCGAGATCGCTGGATCCTCGCTCGTATTGGTAAACCGAGTTCCCCCAGCATAGAAAAATCGATCGAGTGAGTACCGCGACGAGCCCGGTCGAAAGGCTATCTTGTAGGTCCCGTCAGCGCTCGTTCTGAAGCGCCGCGCTCGTGGCATAAAGGAGTAACTCTTCACGAACGGAGGGGCGCCGTATTTGTCATACGCGACAAAGGTCCACATCTGTAATCCATCCCCCTGTACGCGCACCGAACTGAAGCCCTCGCTATCCGGCCGACCGACCGAATACTCCCCGACCTTCACACTGCCAGCATATACAATGACCTTCTGAACATCAGTTCCTTTTACTCCGAGCTCAGCTACCAATTGCGCGCCAGGTGGTAACCCAGGCTGGCCCCACACTTGCCTCAAATTGGTAGAGCGCAACACCATGCGTGGAGCAAATCGCGGCAGCAATATCGCTGCACTGGATCTGCCGGTTGACTCATCAACGAATTTGACAGACGGAATCTGCAAATACTCCAGTAGCAATCCACGTTCCCCACCACTTGATGCGAGCGCCTGCAACGCCGTCGCATGCATGCCCTGTAGCTGTTGTGCCACATCGGAGAGATTCGCCTCCTTGGGCAGCCCGTTGGCTATCGCGTCGAATCCGCCTAGGAGCACCTCGAGCGGTGCACGCGCGCCGTAGGGTACGTATTGATTACGATTGATGAACTTAGAAAGATCACCGCGGCCAGCTCGAAAGAAGTTTTGCGCGACCTTTGCGTTTAGTTTGTCCATTGTGAGACCGGCTGGGATTCCCACTGAGGGAGACCCACCCGAAACGCCAGCTTTCACACGCAAATCGAGGCCAGAAAAGAATCCCTCATCCTGCCCCGACTGTTCCGCAGGAGCATTCTTCTTCGGAGTCTTCACCTCCCGCGTGGCCCCCTTCTGCCTTAGGTCGCTGTTGAGATCCTTCAAGGCGCTTGGCGCCAACGACGCTCGCTCCGACTGAGTATTGGTTTTAGGAGCCGTGGCCTTCTGTTGTTTGCTGGCCACCTGCTTGTTCGACGAGAATTTGAATTTAATCATCTCAGGGATGAAGAAAAGTCCAACCACTAAGCCCACCACGGCGATCGTCAACCAAATGGTGCGCGACGAGATCCCCAAGAAACGACTATCCTGAAAATTTGCCATTGAGCCCTTTACGTCAAAATACTCCGCATGCCCACCGAACCTCAGCGCGTAGGGATTAACGCGCTCCCAGCGCGGACGCATGAGAACTGAGAAGGCGAGAAACGAACCATCTCGTAGAGAGATATGGACGGATCCGATCCTTCCTGTGACATGGTAAACGCGGTTTTCCTGCTAATCAAACGCGCCTTACCAGAAATCAGATAGTTAGCCCTCGGATGGACGCCCCCCCGAGGGGCGGGCCAGATAAAGGCAGGCCTGCCGCGGCTTAAAACCGTTCACATTGACGAATGTCAGGGACAGGCTGTGCCTCGCTTCCCTAGCGCACGGTCTGCCAGATTGCCCGCACATCCCCATCCAATCGCGCCCCTACTTGGCTAATAACCTGCCGTGCAAGGAAGCACGCTCGGTGAGCCGCGTCATAGGGCTTGAGACCATGCGAGATCCCGTACAAGAAAGCTCCCGCGAACATATCTCCTGCTCCAGTGAGGTCGCGCGGCTCACATGGGAACGCCGGGACATGAATCGCCTCACCTTCCCACCACAAGAATGCGCCTCTTGGCCCTGCGGTGATAACGACATGAGGAAACCGCTCCTTGAGAATCTGCCCTGCCTCCTCCACGGATTCCTTATTCGTCAGCGCCTTGGATTCCTCTTCGTTGCAGAAGATCAGATGTGCGCTCTCGAGCGCACCGTGCAGGTGCTCGCCAAAAGCATTGACGACCCACGCCTCGGAGCAGGTCACTGCAATCTTGGTGTCCGCTTCACGAGCAACTCGAATCGCCTCCTTGATGGCAGCCCGACCGTCGTCCGAGTTGGAGAACACATAACCCTCCACGAAGAGCCACTTCGATTCCGCGATTGTAGGAGCATGGATATGCTCCGCTGCGAGACCGGTCGAAGCACCGAGGGCGGTACGCATCGTGCGCTCTGCATCTGGAGTCACGAGCACGACGCATGTCCCGGTAGCAGCCTCCGGTATCAGCTCTGCTGGGACACGCATGCCCATGCTGCTGCACTCGTCGCGAAAGAACGTGCCGTAGTAATCGTCTCCGAGACGGCAACAGATAGCACTCTTGCCACCGAGCTGCGCTATAGCTATGAGCGAGTTGGCTACGGATCCTCCGCTGCGCATAATCGGGGTTTTTGCTCGTACATGCTCCAACAACCGCTGCTGCTCAGCGGTATCAACGAGCCTCATAGTCCCTTTCTCGAAGCCCAGAGGGTCAAAATCCGCATGGGAAACATCGGCAAAGATATCGACGATTGCGTTACAAACACCCACTACATCAAGAGACTTCATCCGACCTTCCTTCATACTCGCTATCGACGGGTTTTTCGGTCGAGCACCGCATCACCAGCCGACACTCTACACACGCCACTATGACCACTGACAGCCTACACCGTAATAAAGAAAAGATCGAATAGGGACAACCAAGTATCTACGGTGGCGGCGCGTCGTCCCCGGAAGATATCTTTCGGACGACTTTTTTCTCTCTGTCCACTACCCACCATCGTGAGGGCTGGATGCCGACTAGCGTCCTTCGGAAGCTCCCGCCGTGTACGCCTCGGGATGGCGAATTGCTCCCCCTTGATACGCTGCGTAAAAGAGCGCTGCACTCGCCCACATCGCTGCCACTATGACCGACAGCCTCGCTACCCTAGCCCAGGAGGCCATTCGCCACAAACCTACGAGCGTAGCGAGGCTAAGTATGCCAACGACTGTGGTGGACCAAAAGGCAGCGGTGGCTACCTCTTCGTGCTCCTCTATGACCTGCTCGGAGATGCCGGGAAGATGTTCTACCAATTCCTCCGCCCCTTCCCCCAGCAAAAAGGCAGGTACCGCAACGACGGCAGCGAGCACAAGTATACTCAAGGCGACGCCCTGCACTGAACGATTCGTGAGTCGTATGCCAACCAGGAGCGTAAAAAGCCCGACGGGTGCTAACACTACCGGGAAGTGCACTAACGCGATGTGAAGGTGCGCTGCATTCATGACCTAACAGCCTAGACGACGAAACACATTTGTAAAAGAGGCTTCCGCAAACCCTGAGAAAGCACATGCTCGTTTGCCCGACTTTGGTCGTAAGGTAGCTTCAGAATCCGAACGCCCATGAAGCCTCGCCCGGCGAGCCGCACACAACCGAGCTCTTCCCGACCAGGCCCCGTTACCGTCGGACTCACCCGTCTATTCCGGTCCTTTGACGATTTTCAAATGATATCCAACGCACTTTCAAGTCCTCTCGCCGCCCAAGAAACTCCCGCTCGCTTCGCGACGGTCTCTCTCGACCAGCTCGCCCTACTCTCCGAGGAGTGGCGCACCCTTGCGTGCACCAACGAAGCATGCGCCGAGCCGTTCTTTCAGCCGGAGTGGTTCTTGGCCTTTGCACGCGCATTTGAATCCACTCGCCCCATCCACCTCGTCACCAGGCGTTGTAACGAGCAGCTCGCCGGTATCGCACCATTCGTTTCCTGCTCCTCGTTCTTCGCCAACATCCCCGCGCGAACACTTCGTAGCTTATCTGGTATCCACTCCTGTAGGTTCGACCTAATCCACGCAACGCAAGAGCCCTCGCAGCTCGCTGACGTGATCTGGTCTTCGCTTCGTGAACAACCTGGGTGGGATGTGATTGAGGCCCTCGATGTCCCAGACGACGGGGCATTTATGCATCTTCTCGGACATGCAAAGCGTGATGGATTTCTCATTGGTACCTGGTCGACCCGTAAGAGCCCCTACCTACCGCTACCTCCGCGCGACTCAGACCCCTTCCAAAACTGCCCAGAGCGCTTCAAGAGCTTTCGGAGTCGCCTCAAGAGCAAAGTTCGTAAACTGCGCCAGGAAGGCAGAGTCTCGTTCGACACACACACCAGGGATTACAACGATGCCCTTACTCAGTTCTTTGCACTCGAATCGTCCGGCTGGAAGGGAGCAAACGGCTCGTCGATCACCTCGAATCTCTCGCTGGTTCGCTTCTATTCCTCAATTGTCGAGGAGTACGCTCAGAGAGGCTATTTACGTATGTACTCCCTAACGGTCGATTCCATACCAATAGCGATGCACTTGGGACTCCTCATGAACGGCTGCTACTACGCCCCCAAAGTGGCCTACGATGAACGTTTCGCCAGATTCTCTCCCGGCCAGCTCCTCGTTCAGCACGTAATCACCGACCTGACCAATGCTGGGGTCAAAAAATACGATTTCCTGGGTCCTCGTGCGCTATGGAAGAGCGTCTGGACCGAGCACGTGAGAGAGCACCACAACTGCTACATATTCAGGCCTACTATCAAAGGGCGCTGTCTGCACATGCTCGCCATGAAAGGGGGCTCCCTCGTGAGACGTCTGCGGCACCGCCTAAAAGGAGACCCGCAGAATTTCACTATCGGGAACCCTTCGTAGAGATCTGCTTTGGTGATGTCGCACGTCATAACCATTACCTCACAGAACCGAATACTGTGCCACCTCGTCAATGAGCGATTCGAACTCGAGGCCTTTCGTGATACGTTTCCCACATCAAATTGACCAAGCTCTGTACCTTATACGCGAGCGCCGCTTCCGAGAAATCGGCAAGCGGGTAGTGAGTCGACTGTACGAAGAGTGGTTGTCTTATGGATTGCGGCGCGATCTATCGATCGCCTTCGAAGCCCCCAAAGCACGCATTCCGATCTCTATTCGTGCATTCCGGGAGGCCGACATCCCCTATCTTTTTCCCTCGGACACTTCAGGACTTCTTCGAGAGGAGCAGCTAGAGATAGCCGCCCGTCGAGCCCACCTCTCCGAGAACATTTCGACCTGCTACGTGGCAATAGATCTGAGGAACAACATTCCCTGCTATGCTCAATGGCTGATGGGACCGGAGCAAAACGAAAAGATCCAGAGATTTTTCAACGGGCGCTTCCCTCGCCTCAGCTCCGACGAAGCGCTTCTCGAGAATGCCTACACCCCTCTCGAATATCGGGGCAAAGGGATCATGCCAACCGCAATGGCGCTGATAGCCGAACGCGCTATAGAGATGGGCTGTCGATACGTTTTCACCTTCGTCGCTCGCGACAACGTACCCTCTTTGAAAGGGTGCACCAAAGCCGGATTCAGTCCGTACCTCATACGGCATGATAGTCGACTACTGTTTCACCTCTTGAAACGCCGGCGCTTCTCCCGTCTTCCTGAGAGTTTTGTGTTTCCGCATGAAGTGAAGAAAGCTCCCAGGAATACTGTCACTAAACAATCCGTATCTCCGGAGCTCGCGTGATCGCCGTCACAAGACGAAAATTGGGAGTGTCGATAAGCGACATCTTCTTTGCTGGTCGACCAGATACGACGACAGGTCCGAGCGCCTCCGTGGCGTTCTTCGTTCAAGCCAAAGAGTACTATCCAGGCTTCAGACCGTTCAAAACTCAACTGATCGATCTGAGTCGTTCCGAGAACGAGCTCTTCGGGGCGCTCTCGAGCAATACACGCTACAAGATCAATCGCGCCGAACGGGAGGGACTCCACTCACGCGTGGACATATCTCCGTCCAATGACGAGATCTCGAAGTACGCTGAATTCTATGATGAGTTCGCTCGTCACAAGTCGTTGCCCGAAAGCAACGTGCCGAAACTTTCAGCTCTCAGTACAGCGGGAGCCTTGGCACTGAGTTCAGTTGCCGATGCTACCGGCAAGGTGCTCGCCGCGCACGCCTATGTCAGTGACGCCGAGACACGCCGGGTGCGACTCCTATACTCCGCTTCTCATTTCCGCGGTTCACAGGACAGCGGGGAGCGGAATCTGATCGGTCGTGCCAATCGCCTCTTGCACTGGCAGGAGATCCTGGAGTTCAAGAGACTGGGGTTCGAATTCTACGATCTCGGAGGCCTCCCCATGGACGACTCGGATCCCGTGAAAAACGCGATAGCCAAGTTTAAACTCGAATTCGGGGGCGAGCACGTTATTGAATACAACGGCCTCATCCCTCGCAACATAGTAGCTCGGGCAGCTCTGGCAGTAAGGCGCAGGTTCGTATGACTCCGGCGCGCTATCTGTTCCGGATGGACGACGTAACACCGACCATGAACTGGGAGAAGTTCACCGCACTCCTCGCCTTGTTCCGGCGCTTCGAGGTGAAGCCTCTCTTGGGGATCGTCCCCGACAATCGCGATCCGAAGCTCCGGGTGAAACCTCCTCGTCCTGACTTCTGGAAGGCTATACAAGCTCTGGCGCAGCGAGGTGAGGTAGAGATCGCTCAGCACGGATACCAGCACATCCTAAGCAGCCATGGAGACACAGCTCTTATAAACTCCCGATACGGACTGCGAACACGGTCGGAATTCGCGGGGCTATCGTACGATGAGCAAATCGACAAGATCCGTAACGGCCGCACCTTCCTGCAAGGACATGGGATTGAAACAAGCTCGTGGATGGCTCCGAATCACTCCTTCGATCGCACCACTCTGAGAGCCTTGAAGGACTCCGGCTTCACTGCTCTGACCGATGGAATCTCGCTCTTCCCCTTCAAAGAGGAGGGCATTATCTGTATCCCTCAGCAGCTCTGGAAGCCCACGTGGATGCCGACCGGCACTCTCACTATCTGTCTGCACTCCGACGAAACGACCATCGAAGAGATTGCGCGTATTCGACACTTCCTGAGCCTACGCCCTCTCCTGACATCCTTCTCCGCTGAAGTTACCCGATACCGTGAACGAAACGTGGCAGAAGAGCTGATGGATCGGTCGTTCCGCACCATGTATGTTGGCGCTCGAAAAATTCGGAGGCGCCGCTCAACCGGAGTTCAAGTCCCCTCACGACGCTCAGGGCCTCGAGGAATGGCGCTGGGAACCTAGCTAAACCTGCCACTCTTCCACGTGAACGTCCCCGAACTAGCAACCTTATCCCCGCCCGCCCGAAATAGAGCAGCATGCTCGACTATGAAAAACTAGACGCCCACCGAACGGCGCTCGGGTTCGTCATCACTATGATTGAGATCTGACAAACGCTCCAAGCTATGCCTTCAGCCAGCATGACGGCTGTTTCGGGCACGTGCACGTTTACGAGCACGAGCACGTTCACGTGATAAGTTCCAAAGTGACACCTCAGGTGAGCTTTATTTCGGTGTTATCGGTACGCGAACATGCCCACTATAATTCCACCAGGGGAGCGCGTAGTGCTGCATCAGCGCCGTTGCAATCAATTATTCGCAGCTCACCGAACCCCTAAGGAGCCTCTTCACACGATTATTATGTTGCGTGGGGCTCCGTATGAGGTCAGTCCGTCAAAGACCGTAGGGATACCAGATCCTGGTGTATTCGTCGCGGCTGTGAGCGGCACTCTGAGATGTCTTTGAATAACTTCACCGACTATCTTGCGAAAATCCGTCTTCACTTCGAGAGCAGCGCTATCTCCGGTTCCATCGAGCCTATTCAGATCCCACTTAGTGTCCATTCCCACTATTCGACGGCGATCGACCTTTGATGATCCGTTTGCACACATCACCATCATAGCGCTCCCTCGTCCATGATCGGTACCCCGCGAGCCATTTGCAGCGACCGTGCGTCCGAACTCGCTCATGACGACGACAATTGTGTTGGATGACATATTGTGGTGGAGATGCTTCAAGCCGCGAGCGAGACTGGCGACGTTTCCGTAGAGAGCGGAGGTCGTAATTTTCGGATCCTCTTGGAAGTGAGAATCCCAACCCTGGAAATCGATCGTCATACACGGTGGAGTCGAACCGCTTCTGGAGAGCTTGGCTGCCAATTCGCAGGCCTTTTCGAAATTTGCGGTCGCCGATGTCTGGAATCCGTTCAAGTATGTGGCGAGATCTCCGTACGTCTTTTTGGCACCCTTTACGCTTCGACAGTAGACCTGCGATTCACAATTGATATCCGTCAGAGCTGTATTCGTGAATAGCTCGAGTCGTTGATCTCGAGTAAGCCCCGAACCATCGACACGATTCCCGGCGATGCGTCCGATCTGTGCAAGCTCGTCAGCGCTGGCGAGTAACGCCGCATCGACCCCTCGCAGGCTATGCGGGGATTGAGATCCGATTGCTATGGGGTTCTCTCGAAGCTGCTTCTCTCGGAGATACGAGGACATGCGCGCAAGGTAGCCTGTTGGATCCTTCTTCCCAATCGCTCCGGACTCCATAAAATCCGCTTGGTCAAAGTGGGAGCGAGTTGGGTTCATAGAGCCGGTGTGGAGTAAAAGAGCCAATTTGTTTCCTTCGAGCACCGTCTTGAGGTCCACAAAAGCAGGATGGAAGTAGGTGGGGTGTCCAGGTATCGAGAGCGCCAGAGTTCTCGGATCTGCGATAGTGCCAGAAGATACTCCGAAGGGAAACTGCTCAGTTCCGAAGAGAAAAGTGCTTTGCATCCCTTCGTTTCTACCCCGAGATGAAACGAGCGGGTGATTTCTGTAGTCTCTCCGCTGCTCGGCAGTCAGATTATTGAGACCCTCAAAATCCTCAAAGCGCGGTGGAAAGAGGCTCAACACGTCGGCACCACCTCGCAAGAACACGAACACCACGGTCGGCGCAGGTGTAGTAGTCGCCAGTGCTTCAGGCACCCCATACCACTTGAGTCCGTAGGCACTCGCCGTAAGGAGAGACAATTTCAAAAATTCTCTTCTATCCATATCAACCTCCAGACTACTATTTCTGCGTAAACCTATAGGATGCAGTCCTCAGAATCAGGCCTGTCTTCACCGGCACTCCCACCGGGGAGCCGTTTATCTTCTGCTTGACCAGCTTACTTTCGTCGGCCAGATACGCTGACATTAAGTCATAAACTTTAGCACCCTCGAGCCTCACTGCTCCCATGCCCAGGAGCATCTGCACGAAAGCGTAGCGGTCTTTGCCCAACGGCATCCTTCTGGCAGCTTCCTCATAGCTTCCAGTCAAGCTCCCGTTAGTTTTTACGCCCATGAGTGGGGTGTAATACTCACTGCCAGTCTTCGAACGTGTCTCCATGTAATTTGCTATATTGAAGCTCGACTGGATCCATCGTACGAAGTAGCCCTGACCGATCCATCCTCCCATTTCGTTGTAGCCGGTGGGGGTGGTCCACTTCCGATACGGCAGTCCCAACCTCCCAATCTCGGTGTGGAGCGTCTTTTCCACAGCCTGGATCTCGGCAGCGATCCTGAAATCCGAGGTAACTATACCAGAGGCTCGAGCTGCCGAGACCACGAGATCCAAGGGGTTTTTCCTCAGCTTTCGGAGGTTGGTCTTGCTCCACAGCTCGGGACTCCGCAGGATAGCTTCGTACATCTTCTTGAGCTCTCCGTCTCGGCCCCACGCCGCGACACACCTATCGACAACGATCGTCCGTTGTATCTCAATTTTGGACTCGTCGATCGAGGTCAAGGGATCATCGAGTAATCCTGATGCCATGTAATCGGTTCCGACGAATCTTCTGACGAGTTTGGTGCAGATGTTACGTTTTGTTCGCCAATGGTTGGCCAAGTCGTGAAGATACGCATCGAGTTGTCTGTTGATGTTTTCTTCCGTGCGTGCCGACGTCCCAGGAGCCGGCTTGGGACATTCCTCTGATGCGCCGATCGCCTGAGGAGTGGTGAGGCAATAGCGACGGCCCATGACTACCGGCGCGCTCTGAACCGAAGACAAACTGCCTTCGGGCTTGTAGAAGTCCGGTACGTGCCTCGATGCATTGATTCGAGTGCCATACGTGAACTGGTTGTCAACGAGACCGTTAGTCACGTTGAGTCCCGTAAGTAGTAGGGCGGATCCCTGGACATCTTCCTTCGTGTACAGCGCTCCCGTTCCTTCCCCCGAGCCCTTGCCAAATGCATGCAGCTCCAAGAGCTCTCTCCCTAGGTTCTCATTACTCGCTCTGCCGGTCTGAGAGGAAAATACATTGGTGTGATTGTCGAGGTAGCGCAGCATCGTTGGGTGTCGTATGACACTGCTCAAAAGCTCGTAGAAGGTCGTCGTCATCTTGTCGTGAATCGTTCGCTCGTAGCCCCCTGGACCGAATGACGCGTCTAGTAAGACCTTGGTGTAATCCACATTGAAGTGGTTGAACCAAAACTCTTCGAGGAGAGCAGGTAGGCTTACCTGCTCATCCGAGAGACCTCCTGTTTGGGAACCGAACACGGAGACTAAGACCCTGAACCTGGCGGCGATGTCCCGGGTTGTTCCCCGGAGATAGGCCATATCGCGTTTTGAGCGCGCGTCGAAAGCCACGCAATCGGGATCAGCTGCATCGATCTTTCCATCCCCATCGTTGTCCTTAGTGTCTACGCATCGGACGTCACCTGCTTCCCGCCAGGCCGAGCAGTCTGTATCCCTGAAATCGATCAAGACGTCTCCGTCGTTGTCGATCCCATCATGACAGAACTCTCCCACCTCGACTCTGATGCGCTTCTGGTTCAACTCGTAATGCAGCTTGTACAGTGCCGCGGGAGAGGTCGTGAGCGGATTGAATGAAACGCCGAAGTGCGGTGTTACGAACGAATGCTGCGCTGCCAAACGGTTCAGCTCCGCATTTAAAAACGGCCTGGGAGTTTCGATCGATTTGGTAAGACTGAAGAGGAGTTTTTTGAGATTCGCTTCTGTGGGTAAATTGAAGTTCAAGTTTGGCTCCGCCGAGGCTAAGCCATACCCGAAGCGATTGACGATCAGTTCCATTCTGTCGGTAATCGCCCTAGTTTTCACTGCAGCGATGTGGTCCTGTAATTGAGTCGCTGTGAAAGGTGGAGTCCTCAAAGCAGCGGCGTTCCGTGCCGCTTGGACATCATTGGCGATCTCAGCTGTCACCTTACTGTACACCGCTGAGCACAGGGTGCTTGTGCAACACGGATCAGTCGAAGCGCTTGTACATTGTGCCCCCGCCTGCGACGTGCCCAGGAGAAAAATAAGTGCAAAGACGAGACTCGCCGTGAGAGCTCGACGTCGGAAGTTACGTGTTGTCAGTGGCGCTCCCATATTATCCCTCCGCGCTGTCATCGCCTACCTCCTCTTCCATTTGGACCTGCAGATCCGCCGCCCTGGCCTGAAGCAACATGTTCGTCTCATCTATGAAGGCAGGAACCTCTTCTTCGGTGATCACACCGCGCTCGAGCGCAAGCTGCACTTGGGTATCCACACCGAGTGCGAGCTCGTCTACATGCGGTTCGGCCTCCAGTGCCAGCTCCAGATGGGACTCTTCAGTATTCTCTGTAATAGGTCCTAGCTGCGAGGGAAGGGGTTCATCCTCGATCAGCTCCTTAACAGCGAACTCTGCGCTCTCTCCATGGCTGAGATCGATCTTTGAGCTCGTGGGAAGAATGCCTTGTGGAGGAGATTGATTCGATTTGGAAGTGACAAGATAAACAACTCCGACAGAAACCAGGACTGCCAAAAGACCGTATGTCGGTCGCCTCATAGAACCTCATCGTCAAACCACACTGACCAGGCTAAACGACATTGGAATCAACATTCGTAGCACATGCCGCTCCGAACAGATTCGAGCAGCTCGCGATGAGCGGCGCATAGCCGCTCTCCTACCGAAGGAGTCTATCCCCGTAGTGCCCTCGCGCTCGGACGTGTGCTGTGTGACCCATGCCGCTACCCTCTGCGTCACGTGTATCGGCTGGTGGGGGCTATTTCTTTAGTTATTTTTTCTCGAAGGTATATTTTCTCGAAGTCTGAAGTCGACACGCGGGAAAGGCCTACTGAGATATGCGTCAATCAGACCCCTTTGGTCGGTTTTAGACCAGTCCGACAAGCCCTAGCCACCATTGCCGAGGGGGCTCCAAGAACTACCGAGGAGGCTTCAGAAGCGCCGAATGCTCGTTGAGTATGCCGCCCTGCGGACTTAGGCTCGTGGTCGAAGCCTTTGTTTCTTGTGAGTCACCTATGCAGCCTTCGAACGCCAAGCCCTTGCCCGCGGGGAGTTTACCTGACATCGATCGAGGTATCGCACCTAACTCGGATGAGAACTCCTGGCTCTGGGATCAAGCCGTTGTACCCGTCGGTGCTCGGGAGAGGCGCGACTACGATTATGAGCAAACGTTGAGCGGTCATCGAGCACCCATTCAGACTACCGCTCTCTTGCAAGATGGAAGGCTTGTCACCGGAAGCGTCGATGCGACCCTGATTGTATGGCGGGCGTCGACGAAGGAGGATTACCAGCGCTTCAAGTCCGAAATCGATAAACAGCTTGCTCACTTGCTCTCCCCTTCGTTCGAGGGTGACATGCGTACTTACTGGGAGGCTAAGGAGCTCCTTCTGCGCCAACGACTAGTATTGGCCGAACTTAGAGGCCACGAAAAGGCGATCGTATGCACAGCCAGTGCAAGCAATGGTCGTCTCGTTTCAGCAAGCGAAGACGGTACCTTGCGAATATGGCTGGAGCGTTTAGGAGGGAGCACCTGGGAGTCGGATGTCCTGTGTGGACACACAGGTGCCATCAGATGCATGCATATTCTGGACGACAACCGAATCGTGTCAGGCGCCATCGATGGCACACTGCGACTATGGACCGAACAGAGCCCTAGAAGCTGGTCCTACAAAACCCTGCTAAACCACACAAGCTCCGTTGATGCCGTTGACTCCTTCCCAAACGGGGATCTTCTGGCCTGCTGCGCTGATGGGACACTGCACGTATTGCGACGTTCCACCGAGGGCTTTGGCGGCTCAGTTGTTGCTCATGGCAACATCGGGAGCGGTATCGTCAAGGCCCTCGCAAACGACAGGTTTATATCGGTCGCCCCGGATTCGGCTAGCTTGTTTTGGCTAAACTCCGAGACAGGCGTTTGGAGTTGCTCTGTGCTCGAGGGCCTAAGCCATGCTCAGATCCTTCCCGGCACAGGTGTCGTAGCCTTTGCAGAGGACAACTCATTAGGGGTGTGGAGATGCCGCGAGGGAGGTGACTGGGAAAAGATTGCTTCCAGGAGAGATTGGCGAGACTTACAAGGGCTGGCTGTCACACCGTGTGGAAGGATTATCCTGAGAACGTGCTGGATGGACGAAGGCTCCAATAGAAGAGACGTAGAGATCCTCCTCGTTACCGCAGATGGCAACCTCACTTGTGAGGGCAGCTTTACCAGCAAAGGAGCGGAGTTCGAACTAAGAGACCACGCTCTCTCAGATGGACGATTAGGAATCACGCGTAAAGACGGCACGATTGAGTTGTACAACTGGAGGACGCTTGAACGGACAACGGCTCGCGTTACGGCAGATCCTGCCCACACCAAGGGAGGTAAGTCTCTGCTGGGTGGCTCGTTGCGTATCAGCGATACCCTGAGGTAGGCTCACAAGATGTTACCCTACGTGACAGCTTTAATTGCAGTCATCTGCTATGCAGCCATCGGCCCATTGATCAAGAAAGCAGGCTTGGATCTCCCTACCTTTCTCGTGGTGGGCATCTCGTCATCCATGATCGCGGTGGGCGCTTTCTGCATCCTTTTCCTCACCCAGGGAAAGGCGGGATTTATCGTTCCCAACAGGGCCGAGCTCCTGAGTTTTTCAGGATTCACCGTTTTGAACCTAATCGGATGGGCGCTGTACATGTACTCCATCAAACAGATCCCCGTTGCTCAGTACGACATGATAGCCGGTTTCGGTATCCTGCTAACCGCGTACTTCGCATCGCTTTTGCTCCGCGAGCCGATGCACTTTCGTTACATCCCGGCCGCTCTCTTCATACTCGTAGGTCTCTACATCGCTGTGGGACCCGACCTTCGTGCGAAGTAGCTGCAGCCCTTGCGTGTGGTAAAGGCCCTATCGAATCACGCGCGCCAGTGCCCTCTCTGCTACCGAGTGCGCCTGATAGAACGCCCTGTCCAACTCCGAATGAGCGTTCTGGTGCAACTGGAATTCACGGAGCTTGGTCCCTGGTATCCGAATCAACGGACGTGCAGCGAGCACGAGGAAGAAGCTCCAGGTGAGCAGCCCCAGACTCCCCGTTGCCACGACTGCCCACCCCATGCTCACGGCGGCCACAGCCACTAAAGAACCGTCCACTAAGGCATCCAACGCACCCCGCGCCACGAGGCTAATCCGACCTATCCACAGTAGCGCTAGACTCATGAACATGAACGTAAGGGGCTGCATCGGGACCAATAGGAGTCCGCACTCGATCGCCGGGATGACCAGCGCACACACGAGTCGACCGCTCTTCTTAGGCGAGAACGCTGTCAGTATCCATAGGTAACATATGACAACCCCAGCTATGGTGAGTTGGGCAGCAGCGGCTCCTCCCGCCAAGAGCGCTAGGACCGGATACAAGAGCTTTACGAGCAGCGACATGCCGAGAGCGACCAACAGCCCTGACAGAAAAGACATCTCCTTCATACATCCTCCTCTCGACTACCCTTGTACGTTTTGAGCTGACTGAACCTCGAGCTGTCGCAGGGCCAACTCGACCTCCTCGTCGCTGACCCACACATCACTCGCTCCATTTCCATCTCGTGTGGTTGAATCGCCGCTGGGAGTTCTCTCTGCGAAGAGCTCCAGCTTATCGCGCACGGCCGCTACCTTCTCCTCGAAATCCTTTAATCGCTGCTCACTCAGCGCGATCTCGTTCTGAGCCTCTTCTCCCCTGTGTGTCAGAAGTGCGAGGCGTCGTTCGCATTCGAGCCTCCTCTTCATGAAGCTCTTGGCGAGATCCCTGTTCGCTGCTCCGAGGCATACCTCTAGCTGACCACGGATCTCCACCAGACGCTGCTCAGCCTGCTCTCTTTGCTTGAGGATCTGCCGATGACGATCCTTGAGCTGGGAGCTCTGCTCGCGCGCAGCCTCGATCTCGCTCTCCATCTCTCGAATCGCCTGGTTGCACAGGTCGACCGGATCCTCCAAGAGATCCAAGACCCCATGCACATCGGCTTTGAGCATCGTAATTACACGCTTGATGATTCCCATATCTACCTCCGCGTATCTCTCGTAATGTCCACTCAATCTTTAGTAACTGGATGACCTTTGATTCGTCTTCCCCTCGTAGAGATATCTTTTGCCGAGTCGATTGCGCTTCTCCTCCTGCTCCGCACCGGAGCCTTTCGAAGCTTCCTCGATCTCGGCTCGCATCCCATCCAGCTTAGCCTTGACCTCTGGGCTCGCAAGGTCGACAGCGGCCGCCGCCGAGGCGTTTCCAAGCGCACCTTCGTACTGAGCGATACTTGCCTTAGCCGACGAAACATCCCCTCGACTGAGATCCTTCTGGATCGACTGTTGCAGCGACCCGAGATTATTGGACACCCAGCTCTGCCGATACAGGTCGCTGTTGATCGATGCACTAATCTCAGCCTTGCGCCGCGCATCTACGACCGAGATCTTCAGCACATCAGAAGGCAACCCCACTACGTGCTCTCCATCGTTGTTCCTGAATCGTAAGCTGACACCACCAAGGGAATGGCTGTGTATCCTGTCTGTAGGAAGCTCGAGGGTCAGGATCGCGCTCTTCTTCGAAGCCGATAGGAGCTCGCCGAAGGGGATGGTAACTGCATCGCTCGATCGCTCTATCGGATAGCCAGCAGCATCGACCAAGCGGATCTCTGGAGACAAACGCAGCTCAATCGCGCTCGTTGTGGCGTACAGTCTTCGCGCATCCTTGAGGTTTTTGTCCAGGATAGTGCCGAGGGTCTCCAGGTGCTCGAGGTACGAGAACGAACCCCCTCCCCAATCAGCCAGATTCGCCATCAGCTGTTCGTTGAATCCTAACCCCATCCCGATCGTAGAGAAGGACGCAGATCGCTGATTGACCGTCGACGCTAGCTTAGCCAACTGTTGCGGCTCCACTATCCCCTCATTGGCCTCACCATCCGAGAGTAGGATGACCTTTTGCGCCCGTTCTCCATGCACCGATGCGAGGAGGCTACGCCCGATCTCCATGCCTTGACTCATATTGGTTCCACTACCGGGCGCGACGAGATCCACACTCTGATGGAGCGCAGCTTTGGTCTCCTTCGTCAGAAAGGTAAGAGGACTGATTATCTCCGCAGAGGAATCGAAGGCGACGATTCCAATCCGGTCTTGCGGCTGAAGCCGATCGATCAATCCGTGGATCGCCCGCTTGGCGAAGGGCAAGCGGTTATCTGCACTCATCGAACCGCTACGGTCGAGAATTATGA
>JBILEW010000027.1:0-41669 GCA_044351885.1 Bdellovibrionota bacterium | reverse complement strand
CACGAGTTCCCCGCTTCCTCTAGGAAGACGATCACGAATCTCAATCGTGGTGATGACGAACTCGAGCGCAGTTCGATAGACGTCTAGTTTTTCATAGTCGAGCATACTGCTCTAGTTCGGGCGGGAGGGGATAAAGTTGCTCGTTCGGGTACGTTCACGTTTACGTGCACGAGCACGTTCACGTGGAAAGGTGCGGTTTGTCGGTCAAAACAATGACTTACGCCATGCATAGCCTCGGTATCACCCACTCGATTCCACGATGAGCCAGAATTAGAATAGGGGGCGTGTCGTGGGCGCAATCCGTCGTGAGCGAGTCTTCTCAGTGTGTCTTTACCAATAATTGCTCTTCGATACCTGTTCTCGAGAGGAAACTCCGGACTCGTTGGAATTCCGGAAAGAGTTTGGCGAGATCAGGTTTGGTGATGAGCGGGGAAACGCGGCTCGGAGGCTCGTCAAGGCGATAGAGTAGCTGGTCTTCAGAGAGAAGCTCGAAGTGGAGCGGTAACTCCGGCATAAGAGCAGTCGTCCATACAGAGAGGTGCACCAGAGAGCCAGGGAGGGTCAATTGACTCAGGTGTTGTGCGAGCAGGGTTCGGTGTCGTGCAGGGAGATAGTTGAGGAGGTCCCACAGCATCACTACCTCGCAGGCTCCTCGAGGTCCGTGCTGAGAGATCCTGTCGACCGCTGCCGTTAGTGCCTGGCTATCCGCACCTGCGGCGCAGATATCGTTGCGGAGGTCTTCGACGAATACCTTCGCATCGAAACATGAATAGTACTCAACAGAACGGGAGCTTCCCGATCCCAAATCGAGAACGATCGGACACTCGATACGAGCGAGCGTCGCTGCAATGTCAGATAGAAGAGGTGAGTGATACGGAACCCAACGGTTTGGTGTGTGAACGAGTTTCTTCGGAGTGCTTTCTCTGGCTAGCATGTGGTTTTCTCGGCGCGATACTCAAATAGAGATATCTTTCTTAGATGGAGTAATGTGCGAGTCGATGCCCCACGAGGGCAAAATTTTGATGTCTTCTCGAATCTTTCTATGCGAGAAATAACAGAGTCCGTTGGGACGTGATTTCTAAAGCGAGTGACATGAGTATGAAAGTTTACGTATCGAAGGATCTCGTTACCAAGGAGCAGGCGCTTCGCGTAGAGCGCTCTGTCGTCGAGCGGTGTTGGGATGGAGTGAGCATCGAGCCACCGCTTGAGTGGGCGCTCTTGTACGATGATGTACGACTATGGTTCGTGTGTCGTATCCCAGGTCGCGCCACATTCGACGCTGCTCATGTGCGGGGTGCGTTCGTCGAGGGGTTGTGGGAGCGGGATGTTGCCGAGTTCTTTTTGATGGACGCCGACGGTCGATATCAGGAATTCAACCTGAGTCCGACTGGGGCGTGGTGGAGTTGCGATTTCACGGCCTACAGGTCAAGAGGAATGGGAATTCCGGAACAGGGTGAGGTGTTCATTGAAACGAAGATCGAGCCCGATGCCTGGCAGGTTGTCTTTTCCGTTCCCTTACAGCAGCTCTTGATTCCGCTCGAAGGGGTAGTGGGAATTCATGTCTCGGCGATCTCACGAACTCCACACACGAGATATCTCTCGTCGTCTCCCGTGGAGGGGGCAAAGCCAGACTTTCATCGACGGGAGTGTTTCGGAGAAATCGAGCGGGTCGACCTTGGCGTCGGTGGCGTAACTATTTGAAGATGCTTTGTCTTTTGCGGTCGCTCGGAGTGATGTCTGACTTGTTCCGCGCGCGGTGATGTGCTAACCTCTCCTTCGTTCTGGCAGTTCCTTGCCGGACGGATGCGGTCTCGTATCCGTTCCCGTTATCCTGGTTACACGTTGGTTTATCAGGGTCACGTTTCAGTGGCGGTCCGCAGGGTTGTATCTGCGTTCGGCCCGGAGGCACGGCGGATCAGAGCACATGGAGCTTTTTGAGTCGGAGTTGGTATGAGCGATGCTCGCTCTTCACTGTTGGAACAAGGGTCGCTGTGGAGCACCGTCCGCGCAGTGGCGGAGTCCGAGGGGGTTCAACTGTTCGACCTCGACCTGCCGGGCGAAGGGGGCGGGGCGTTGCGGGTGTATATCACCAAGCCCACGGCAGCGGCTGAGGGCGAGGAAATGGGTTCACCTGCTGAGCGTCGCGGTGGCGTCTCGTTCGAGGATTGCGTGCGAGTCAGCAAGCGCTTGCTCGATATCGACGAGGAGAGCGGGATAATCCCGGAGAACTGCCTGCTAGAGGTTTCGAGTCCCGGTATAAATCGCCGCTTGAGGCGTCCAGAGCACTTTACAGGTGCGGTGGGTGAGCGGATAAAGGTCAAATTCCGAGTTGCCGAGACGGGCAGTACCATTGTGGTAATCGGTACTGTCGAGTCCTGCGAGGGGGATCTTTTGAGGCTCAAGAGTGAAGATAAGGAAGAGGTCTTTTCCGTCCGTCTTGCGGATGTGAAGGAGGCAAAGGTCGACTTCCGGTTTTGAAATTTAGAAGAGTGTGTGGTCGAACCCGTAGGGAAAGACCAGTGTACGATTGAGGTGAATGGATATGTCAACTTTTGACTTAAACGCAATCCTGAGCCAAATGGGGCGTGACAAGGGGATTGATAAGCAGGTGCTCGTCGAAGCGGTCGAGTCCGCGATGTTGTCAGCGGCTCGTAAGCACTATGGCCACAATCTGAACCTCGAAACCAAGTTCAACGACGAGACCGGCGAGATCGAGGTCGTACAGTTCAAGGTAGTAGTAGATCGTGTCGAGGATGCTGATACCCAGATATCGCTCCAGGACGCGCGAAAGGAGGTCGACCCTGACGCGATGGTTGGAGACGAGCTCGGAAAGAAGCTCAACACCGATGTGCTCGGACGTATAGCAGCTCAGACTGCCAAGCAGGTCATCATGCAGAAGGTGCGAGATGCCGAGCGCGGCGTTATTTACGAAGAGTACAAGGACTCCAAGGGAGACCTGATCAACGGCATCGTGCTGCGACTCGAGCGCGGTAATATCATCGTCAATCTCGGACGCACCGAGGCCATATTGCCCAAGCGTGAGCAGATTCAGCGAGAGCGTTATCGTCCAGGGGATCGGTTGCGTGGAATGATCCTGGACGTAGACCGTTCGGCTCGTGGGCCACAGATTATCCTCACTCGAAGCCACCCTGATCTTCTCAAGAAGCTCTTCGAGCTCGAGGTGCCGGAGATCGCTGACAAGGTCATCGAGCTCAAGGCTGTTGCCCGTGAGCCCGGTGAGCGCGCAAAGATCGCGGTTTATTCCAACGATCCGAGCGTTGACCCAGTCGGTGCGTGCGTCGGTATAAAGGGCTCGCGTGTTCAGGCGGTGGTTCAAGAGTTACGTGGGGAACGCATCGACATCATAACGTGGACACCAGATGAGCCTTCGTTCGTCGCTCGAGCTCTCTCACCTGCCGAGGTCAGCCGAGTGGTAGTCGACGAGGAGCAACACTCGATGGAGGTGATAGTTCCCGATGACCAGCTTTCGCTCGCGATCGGTCGACGTGGTCAGAACGTCAAGCTAGCGTCGAAGGTAACGGGATGGCGGATCGATGTTCGCAGTGTATCGGTTGCCGAAGAGGAGGCTCGTCGTGCGCGCGCCGCTCTCAGCGCGATCCCAGGTGTGGACTTCATGCATGCAGAGCTACTGTTCCAGCACGGTTTCAGGACTGTTCGCGAGGTGGCAGATGCGAACCTCGAGGATATTTTCGAGGTGGAGGGGCTCAGCCAGGATCAAGCCTCTGAGATCCACAAGAGTGCAAAGGAATACGCTGAGGAGCTCGGAGATGAGGCGGATGGATTGGGAGCGCTCAGTGGAGACACTCTGAGCGACCTCGAGCGATTGCCTCTCACGGCGGACGTACGAGAGATGTTAGTCAGCGGCGGATTTGGAACTATTCAGAGCTTGGTGGAGGCTGACGACGAGGCCTTACGACAGGTGAGCGGTATCGATGAGGGGGATGTAGAGGAGATTCGAAGGGTCGTCGATTCGTTTCTTCGAGCGGGCGCACAGCGTCCGGTAACGAGCCTGTAGGGTGTCGTGGCCGGCTCCGTCAAAAGAGTAGAGCGGACATGCTGTGTTTGTCGCTCGCGGACGGAGAAAAGAGACTTGATTCGACTCGTTTGTACCGAGGGTCGTTTGGAGTTGGATGAGGGTCGCGGTTCGAAGGGTCGGGGTGCCTACGTTCATGCGGACACTCAGTGTCTTGCACGAGCAGCGCAGCCGGCCAGGTGGGAGCGCGCTTTGAAGGTTCCGGCGGGCACTCTAGGTGGGCAACAGGTCTCGCGGGTGTTCGCAGAACTCATCGCGAGAGTGACCTCTGCTGATATCTCCGGAGCTGGAGAGGGGGCGCACCAGTCCGGAAAAGGGTCTGGAACGCGCGAAGGACGTCGAGTGAGGTTGTGAGTTTCACTGCCTGCTCGAGATCGGTTTGAACGGAAGTATAGAGATACGAAGAATTAAAGAACGGATTTTCACGAAAGTTAGGCATGTCAAAAATTAGAATTTACGAACTTGCTAAAGAGCTCGGGGTCGACAACAAGGTCGTCATTACCCGCGCTCAGGAACTCGGAATGAAGGGTAAAAGCTCTCATTCTCACTCACTCGATGCTGACGAGGCGGATGCTATTCGCCGTGCGATCATTCGACAAGCGATGGGAACGCCGAAGAGCTCGAACTCCGAGGTCGTCACCAGGCGTGTTGATCGCGTGACCGGAAGTACGGACACAGTAGTCGAGCGACGACAGGGAGATGTCATTCGCCGTCGTCGTCAAGCGGATGCTGCTGAGGGCACAATAGGGACCCCTGCGGCAAACCTTTCCGAGGATCGTACTGCTCACATGGTTTCGGATGGGGGCGCGGCGCGCGCCCTGCCTGAGGAGGAACCGGCTGGGGAGTCCGAACAGTTGCTGCCTGAGGCGCCAGAGCTGTTCGAGGAGTCTCAAGAAGAGCTCGAGGTCGACGGACCGTCGAGAGAGATTCCCGAGCATGAGGAAGTGGAGGTACCAGCCTCTTCGATTGAAGAGCCACCTCAGAAAGTAGAAGCAGTTGAGGCTGAAGCTCCTGTTGAGGGCAAGCCTACGGTAGGCCCTCGCATCCTCGGCAAGATTGAACTGCCGCAACGGCGCGTAGTCGTCAAGCCGGTAGAGGTGAAACGTCCGACCAAGGGTGTTCCGGTCAAGGAGCCGGCTCGTGAGGTCGTTGTCGAAGAGGAGGAGGGCGGTCCTCGCAAAGGGTTCAAGAAGGGACGTAAGCGTGAAATTAGTAGCGTCGACCTGCTGGATTACGGTGGCCGAGAGCCTCGCCGTACGAAGGGTAGGGGTGGCAAAGGTGGTGATGACAGGCGAGGCGGAACTCTGCAAGAAGCGGATAAGCCCAAAGTTACCAAACGAGTAATAGAACTCGGTGACTCGATAACGGTGGGAGAGCTCGCCAAGCAAATGAGCCTCAAGGCCGGCGAAGTCATCGCCAAACTCCTGAGCTTGGGTATCCTGGCTACGATCAACCATGCAATCGACAAAGACACAGCAGCGATCGTTGCCGATGAACTGGGATACGAGGTCAAGCATACGGAGTTCAACGAGCAGGACATTATCCAGGACGTTGTCGAAGAGGAAGCAGCGTCGTTGAAGCCTCGTCCGCCGGTCGTTACCGTGATGGGTCACGTCGACCATGGAAAGACCTCGTTGCTGGACAAGATTCGAAGTACCACCGTCGCAGCCAAGGAGGCCGGTGGTATTACACAGCACATCGGGGCGTACAGTGTGACGACTGCCGATGGGCGTTCGATCACGTTCATCGACACACCGGGTCACGCAGCCTTCACGGCGATGCGTGCGCGCGGAGCGCAGGTGACGGATATCGTCATCTTGGTAGTGGCTGCTGATGACGGTGTGATGCCTCAAACGCGGGAAGCTATAAACCATGCTCAGGCAGCGAAGGTTCCGATCATCGTGGCTGTCAACAAGATGGACAAGCCTGATGCGAATCCAGACAAGGTGAAGACACAGCTGGCAGAATTTGGGCTCCAGCCAGAAGATTGGGGAGGAGATACGATGTTCTGCCCGGTTTCGGCTCTCAAGGGAACGGGGATCGAGGATCTCCTCGAAGGAGTCTTGGTGCTCGCTGAAGTCAAGGAGCTCAAAGCAAATCCAGACAGACGAGCGAAGGGAACGATTATCGAGAGCCGTCAAGATCGTGGGCGAGGTGTTGTAGCCACCGTCCTCATCCAGGCAGGAACTCTTTCGGTCGGCGATATCTTCGTGAGCGGCGCGGAATTCGGACGTGTTCGTACTATGACCGATTACCGAGGCGAGAAGCTTGCCACTGCAGGTCCATCTACGCCGGTGGAGATCACTGGTCTCAACGGCACTCCCGAGTCGGGTGACGACTTCTTCGTCGTCGAGAGTGAGGCCGATGCGCGTGAGGTGGCGAGCAACCGTGCTCAGCGTAAAGCTCAAGAAGAGCGCGCGTTGGCGTCAGGTCCGATCAGTCTCGAAGAGTTCGCCAAGCGAGCTAACAATCAGGCGGCCCTCGAGCTCAATATCATCCTCAAAGCGGATGTGGCGGGTTCGGTCGAGGCGGTCAAGCACTCCGTCGAGAAGCTCTCGGGAGACAAGGTCAAGGTTCGCGTGCTGCATGCAGCGGTCGGAGGAGTTACCGAGAGTGACGTACAACTTGCGATAGCTTCGAAGGCGATCGTTGTCGGCTTCGGAGTGCGTGGTGAGCCGCGTGCAATCGCTGACGCTGAGACTGCAGGCGTAGAGATCCGGTTCTACAGGGTCATTTACGAACTGCTCGATGACGTCAGGAACGCGATGGTCGGTCTGCTCGAGCCTATCAAGCAGGAGTCCACGCTCGGTCGTGTGGAGGTGCGTGACACCTTCAGTGTTCCGAAGATCGGTACCGTCGCTGGCTGTTACGTGACTGGTGGCCTCGTACGCCGTAACGCGTACGCACGTCTTCTGCGCGACAATCGCGTGATTCACGAAGGCAAGCTAGGTAGCCTGCGTCGCTTCAAGGACGATGTCAAAGAGGTTCAGGCCGGTTTCGAGTGCGGTATCGGCCTTGAAGGCTTCAACGACGTGAAGATCGGAGATGTAATCGAGGTATTCGAGTACAAAGAGGTTGCCCCGACCCTCGATTAGCGTCGCGCAGTAGTAGTGGTAAGAGGTACAGTGTCGTATGGCTGGAAGTCGCAGGGTATATCAGGTCGCTGAGCGCATAAAGGAATTGCTAGCGGAGCACCTGATCCATACGGCAGATCCGCGATTTTCGCTGGTCACCATCACATCTGTCATGGTGTCTCCGGATCTGCGGCAGGCAAAGGTGTATTGGGTCGTCTCGTTTCCCTCGGATGCCGACAGACAGGCTCGGATAGCAGAGGTGGAGGAGTCTTTCGAGAGTGCGCAGGGCCTTTTCAAGCGTCGATTGGCTAAGGAACTGGGGATTCGCTTTGTACCAGCGATCCGGTTCTACTACGACGACACCCTCGATACCGTAGAGCAGGTAGAGCGTCTCATGGGACGGATCAAGGGGCCTGAAACTCCAGGCTCGTAGTGCGGTTCTTGGACTCGGATTGGTGCGGAACGCGATATGGTAGAATGTGCTCGAGAGCTCCCTCAGATCGATTCGGTCGTCTCGTCGATTCTCGCTTCCCCCAAAATTTTAGTGATATCTCACACCAACCCTGACGCTGATGCGTACGGGTCGTCGTGCGGTTTGGCTTGGGGGCTCGAGCGTCTCGGAAAAGAGGTCTCGGTGTTCAACGAGAGCGGATTCGTTGCGCGGTACAATGTTATCCCGGGGGCTTCGAAGGTGAGTTCGACTTTGCCGGCCTCGAGAGACGAAGGAACTCTCGTCATCGTGTGTGACTGCGGTGCCATCGAGCGGGTGGGGGATTCGTTTGTTTCCTTCGTTCGCGCAGCACCGCGTGTGATCAATATAGACCACCACACATCGAACACGAATTTCGGACACATGAACATGGTGGTCGAGGGAGCAAGCTCCACCTCTGAATTGGTGTTCGACCTCTTGTCGGAGCTGGAGAGAAGGACTGGTCGGCAGGATATTATCTCGGTCGAAAGTGCGTCGTGTCTCATGGCCGGTATTATCGGCGACACCGGCTCCTTCCGGTATTCGAGCACGGCTCCGAGCACATTTCTTGCGGCGCATGCATTGATGCTGCGTGGTGCACGACCAGATCTCTTGACCCAGGAACTCTTCGCTACGCAATCGTTGGCTGCAGTGAGGCTTCAGGCCGAGGCGATGGTCGGGATTCAGTTGCTCTTCGAGGGACAGTTCGCCGAAATCACCGTTACTCAGGAGATGATCAAACGTGTGGGGGCTTCCATCCTCGATTCGGACTCACTGGCCGAGCGTGGACGCGATATAGAGGGGGTAAAGGTCTCTGTCCTCTTCAAAGAGGACGTCGATATGTGGCGAGTGAGCCTCCGTGCGCGCCAGGGCGCCGTAGATGTGTCCAAAATCGCGCAGGCCTTTGGTGGTGGTGGGCACAAGCCAGCTGCAGCATTTCGGTGGAGACGTGACTTCGCGACGCTGCAACGTGAGCTTCGAGCCGCAGTTCGTGCAGCACTCGCAGCTTCACATGCGTGACGGGATAGTTCTCATCGACAAAGCCGCCAATATGTCCTCCGCTGCCGTGGTGGCGCGGGTAAAGCGTTGTCTCAAAGCCGACAAGGTCGGTCATGCGGGCACTTTGGACCCAGATGCGACCGGTCTGCTCATTTGTCTGGTAAACGGCGCTACTCGGGTCGCCTCGTATGCCCTCGATGGGTTGAAGGTGTATTCCGGCACTATGCGGCTCGGCGTGCGTACAACGACCGATGACATGACGGGCGATGTGCTGGAGGAGTCGACGAGTGTGCCGAGCTTCGATGCTGTTTCAAAGGCAGCTCTAGATTTCGTGGGAACGATTGATCAGGTGCCCCCCAAAGTGAGTGCTATCAAAGTGGGAGGCCGACGCGCCTATCAGCTCGAGCGGGCGGGGCACGATGTTCAGCTCAAGAGTCGCCAAGTGCTAGTCGAGCGATTCGACCTCACGGCTGTCTCCGAGGCTACGGTCGGATATCGTATCGTGTGTACCCCCGGAACGTATGTACGCGCCCTGGCCCGCGACCTCGGAGAGAAGCTCGGTTGTGGTGCTGCTGCCGAGACGATCCGCAGAGAGGGCTCTGGACATTTTTCCGTCTCACATGCGGTGGCTCTCGAAGATCTCTCGTGGGATAGTGTGCAGGACTGGGCAGTTCTCGTCCCTCACGTGCCTCGGATAACGGTGCCTTCGCACATAGCGGTCGATCTTCTCCAAGGGAGAGTTGCCGCATTGTCTGCGGTAAAACCATTCGTAACCTCCTTGAGTGATACGGTGGAGTTGGTAGCCTATGCCGCAGACGGACGACCTGGTGAAACGTTAGGGCTTCTCAGGGTCGATGCAGCTCGTAATGTAGGATTCGAGGTGAACGTGGCTCGACAACCTCAGGGAGTCAGTGTTGGCGGATAACGGAGAGATTCGAGGAGAACATATATGACGGCGATAGTAGTTGTCGGTGCGCAGTGGGGAGACGAGGGTAAAGGCAAGATAGTCGACGTGCTCACGGAGAAGGCTCACTGGGTCGTGCGCTTTCAGGGCGGAAACAACGCCGGACACACGATCGTCGTCGATGGGGTAAAGACCGCGCTCAGTCTGCTTCCGAGTGGGATTATGCGACCTGGGGTGAGATCTCTTCTTGCTGCGGGTGTCGTCTTGAATCCTTCGGTGCTGATCTCGGAGATCGAGCGGGTGCGTTTGGCGGGTGTGAGCATAACCCCGGATACCTTCATGATCGATCGCGACGCTCATCTCGTACTCGATTACCACATAATGGTCGACAAGGCTCGAGAGCGCCAGCGTGGGCCGCTACGCATAGGAACGACTGGCCGCGGCATCGGTCCCGCGTACGAGGATCGATCTCAACGCTCGGGTATCAGGTGTGCGGATCTCCTGAATCCATCTCGCATGAAGGAGGTCGTTCGAGCGCATGTGGAAGAGAAGAACAAACTGCTCGCGCATGTGCTCGAAAGCGACACGCAGGTGGATTTCGAATCGGTGTGGACCAAGCTCGAGCAGGAGACCGCTATTTTGGCCCCCTTCATAGGTAACGGCAGTAAGGTGCTCTATGAAGCGTTACGACGAAGAGAGAACGTCATCTTCGAAGGAGCTCAAGGTGTGCTTCTGGATCAGATGCACGGAACCTATCCTTATGTGACATCATCATCGACGATCGCCGGTGCCGCGTTGACTGGCGCAGGCCTGGGTCCACGCGAGATCGATGCAGTCCTCGGAGTTGCCAAGGCGTACTGTACTCGCGTCGGAGAAGGTCCGTTTCCCTCAGAGATGGACGAGTCTGTTGGCGAGGAGATCCGTAACAGAGGTAAAGAGTTCGGCACCATCACGGGTAGGCCGCGTCGTTGTGGGTGGTTCGATGCTCTGGCGATGAAACGAGCTGTGAGGGTCAGTGGTATCGATTCCGTGATTCTCACGAAGCTCGACGTCTTGACGGGGCTCCGGAAGATAAAGGTCTGTACTGGATACGAGCTCGACGGTGAGGTCCTCGACGATGTGCCAGCGCTCATAGAAGATTATGCGCGTATGAAGCCGTGCTACGTGGAGCTCGCCGGATGGTCCGAAGACATCTCCAGCATTCGTCGCTGGGGCGAACTTCCCGCGACCGTTAGGGACTTTGTAGGCGAGGTTTCGCGGTTGATAGAGTGTCCCGTTAGCTTCGTGAGTGTAGCTCCGGGACGGGAGGCTACTATCGTGGTGGATGTGCCAGACACGTTGAAGCCCTTCGTGAGCTTGCCAGGGGTGGCAGGCAATTGAGAGCCCGGGCCGAGGCGAGGTTTTTGAGCGGCTTGCCTGGGGCGATGTAGAGCGCTGTGACGAGCGTGGCGGCCTGAACATTGCCCCGTTTTCTTTATGCAGCGTACGTGGTATCTCCCATGGGGCTAGCGCTGTTTTCGGGGAGAGATCATCCCGCACTATAACAGTCATGGCGCTAGGTTAGGGTGGTTTGCATGTTTGGATATATCCGTTCCGTTGTGATTCTCTGCGCTTCCGTAGCGTGCGTTCTTGGAGTCGTTGAGAGCTCCTTGGCCCAAGATGGCGGAGCGGCGGCTCCAGCTCCGCAGCAGGAGGTTTTCGGCCCAGCGCCAGTGCCGAATGCAGCCGAGCCGACCTTCTTCGGCTCCCTCGTGAGCATGCTTCCGATGCTGGCAGTGTGTTACCTCATCTTCTATTTCATGGTGATTAAGCCGCAGGATGCCAAGGTCAAGAAGCACAAGAGCCTGCTCGAGTCGCTCAAACGTGGTGATTCGGTGGTGACCTCCGGAGGAATCATCGGGAAGGTTGCTGGTATCGAGAAGGATTGCGTGGTTCTGGAGATAGCACCGAACGTCAAGATAAAGGTCGAGCAGTCTCACGTGCTCAAGCGCGCCGGCAATGAACAGAAGGCCGAGGCAGCCTAACGTCAACGAGTTCAACGGATATCGATATGGGAAGAGACATCTTTCAGAGAGCTATCATCCTTGCAGCAGTAACCGTAGCAGCTGTGTTGTGTCTACTGCCGACTGCCTTCCGGGATAGTTTCCCCGCGAATTGGTTCACCCGTCCGCTGTCTCTCGGCCTCGACATCAGCGGTGGTGTGCATCTCGTGTATGGGGTCAAGGCGCAGGAAGCCGTGAAGAGTCGTCTTCAGACTCTGCTCGTGAATGTTCGCTCAGAGCTGCGTAGCAAGAAGATCGCGGTGGCTCAATCTACGGTGACCGCCGACAACAAACTCGAAGTGACGCTACTCACGAATTCTTTCCTCGAGGATGCAAAAGCGACGGTAGCGGAGAAGCTCTCTGATCTGACGTTCTCTGGGGTAGAGACGGAGGGTTCGCGACCCAAGTTGGTATACAGCATCGATCCGCGCATGACGCAGAAGATCGAGCACGATGCGATAGAGCAGGCCGTCGAAACCTTGCGCAATCGAGTCGATCAATTCGGCGTGGCTGAGCCGCTCATTCAACGTTCTGGTGAGGATCGGATCATCCTGCAGATGCCGGGAGTTTCCGATGTTAATGCAGTCAAGAAGGTCGTAGGGTCCGTGGCCAAGCTCGAGTTTCGGCTCGTGCCGAGCGCAGCGACTGCGGCTGGTGTGGGTACGACGACGTTGAAGGACAAGCAGGGGGCGCCGGTAGTGGTCGAGGATCAAACGCTCATGACTGGAGACTCAGTCGTAGACGCGCGTGTCGATTTCGACCAGAGCGGCCAGGTCGAAGTGACCGTGGTGCTTTCGCCGATCGGGGCCCAGACATTTGCCAGGGTTACATCCGAGAACGTAGGTAGACAGCTAGCTATCGTCCTCGACGGTATCGTGTACTCGTACCCTGTGATTCGTGAGGCTATTACCGGAGGTCGAGCGAGTATTTCGGGAGGCTTCACGACGGACGAGGCCAAGCAGCTCAAGGTGGTTCTCAAGGCAGGAGCGCTTCCAGCACCCTTGGAGGTTCTCGAGGAGCGTACCGTGGGGCCCACACTCGGAATGGAGTCGGTCAAAAAGGGTCTTCTCGCCATGGCTGTCGGGTTTGTTGTCATCGCGCTCTTCATGATGGTGTACTACGCGAAGTCCGGAATGATAGCTGTTGTGACGCTCGTGTTGAACGCCGTGCTGATGGTTGCAGCCCTCTCGCTTTTCGGCGCCACGCTCACGCTGCCCGGTTTGGCTGGATTGGCGCTCACTATCGGTATGGCTGTTGATTCGAACGTGATTATTTTCGAGCGCATACGCGACGAGATAAGAAATGGTGTCGGGCGTGACGTAGCGGTGCATACCGGCTTCGACAAGGCTTTCGGCGCTATCTTCGATGCCAACATCACGACCCTGCTGTCGGGCGTAATCCTTTACTACTTTGGTACCGGTCCTATTCGGGGATTCGCTGTTACCCTGTCTATCGGAGTAATTAGTACCCTCTTCTGCGCGGTGTTTGCCGCTCGCTTGGCGTTTGACTACTTCGAGCTCAAAGGTAAGCGGGGCCTGTCTATCTAAATAGGTTAAACGATATGAAAGAGCTTATTCCACACAATGCGAAGATAGACTTCATGGGTAAAGCACCCATGTTCATGCTGCTCTCTGTACTCGCGGTCGCTGCCTCCTTGTACGTTTTTTTTACCAAGGGAGAGGGGAGTTTCGGCACGGATTTCAGTGGAGGTCATGAGTTCCTGGTGACCTTCCAAGGTGACCTCGATAGCGAAAAGATCCGCGCTGGACTCGCGTCACAGGGGATTCAGGACGCGCGGGTTCAAGCCTTCCAAGGTGCCGCAAAGGAGTATTCGATCCGTCTGTCGGAGGTAGCTGATTCGGATGCTGTGCGTGCCAAGATAGAGGGTGCTTTGAAAGGGGCCTTCGGTGACGCTGCTACTATTCAGAAGACTGACTACGTAGGACCAACTGTGGGTAAGGAGCTTCGCAGGAGTGCACTCTTAGCGGTCGTTCTCGGTTTGGTCGCGATCCTGATATATATTGCCATCCGGTTTGAGTTCTCGGTTGGTCTTGGCTCTATCGTAGCGCTCTTTCACGATGTGGTGATAGCAACAGGTATCTACATCGCATCGGGGCATCTGATCGGCATGGCGACTCTGGCGGGTGCTCTCACGATCGTGGGGTATTCGGTCAACGACACGGTGGTAGTGTTCGATCGAGTGAGGGAAGAGCGTGGCAAACGAAAGGGTGCCGATCTCTCGAGCGTCATCAACGAAGCGCTCAACTTTACCCTATCGAGAACGATCATCACGCACGTCTTGACGTTGTTCTCTGCTCTCGCGCTCTACGTCATCGGTGAGGGAGATATCAAGGACCTCAGTTTGTACCTAGTGGCGGGCATCGTCCTCGGAGCATACTCGACGATCTTCATCGTTTCGCCGGTGGCTCTCTATTGGGAGCGTTTCCGCGGGCGCGATGAAGGGAAGGTGACCCAGCCCGTTCAGGCCAGGCGCGCTTCGTAGTCGGTACGACTATCCGCTCTTTGATGCAGTTCATTTGTGAGCCCATAGGAATCATTCACACCGCCAAGGTGGTGAAATTCGACACGCCTCATCAGCCGAGCGATGGGGTGAACGAACAGAACGTCATCGAGCTGTATCCAGGGCGACGTTTGGAGCAGGGCTTGAAGGATCTCGCGGGCTTCGAGCGAATATGGCTTATCTGGTGGTTCGATAGGAATCCGAATTGGCGGCCCCTCGTTACACCTCCGCGCGGTCCAGCGAAGCGTCGGGGTGTGTTTGCGACTCGCTCGCCGCACCGTCCAAGCCCGATCGGCATAACCGCTGTGCCCCTGATCTCGATCGAGGGGCATCGGATCATAGTTGGGAATACCGACCTCCTTGATAAGACACCGATACTCGACATCAAACCCTACATAAGTGAGGTGGATTCGTTCCCTAATCAGAGACAGGGATGGCTGGAGGAGGTTGCAGACGAGCTGGAGAAGCCGCCTCGCTACGGAGTTTTCCTTACTCCCGAGGCGCAGGAGCAGGTCGATTGGTTGCGGCGTGAGTGGGGGGTAGAGTTTATGTCCAAGACGATCGAGATCCTCCGACGCACCCCACACCGAAGTAGGATCCACCGCATCTCCGCACCGCGCGACGGGGTGTTTCGGCTCAGTAGTGGTGGATGGAGGGTATTCTTTACTGTGACGGATATGCAGGTAACCGTTTTGCGGGTTGCGTCGGGCTTTCCCAAGCGCCTCTTGATTGAGGATGGCTTCGAAGTAGTTCCCTATTGGGAGGCGCAGCTCGCCTTCCATGAACGTTGGCCTAATTAGCTGAAGGGGAATCGGTCAGAAGCCCGATTGATTTCTTCGAGCCCTCGGGTCGTGGGCAATTGGGGTTTTTCGCCCTCGAGGCATCAGCCGGTGCACCTGGAAGGCATTCAATGTGCAATGTCCTAGCAGCGGGCCCAAGGGGCGCAATTACTCATTATGGCTCATTATTTCCATCACCGCAGACTCGGGTAGGCCGGGCTGTTAAGCTGCCCCAGTATGGCATTAGCACTCTGGTTGATTTGGCTCAGAAAGGCGCTATAATCGGAGTCCTTCCCCGGGGTGTGTGGTCACCCCCACTTGGAGTCAACATCACATATGTTCGAGGAGCGTAAGTCCGCTGAGTTCTTTTCAGAGTGCCAGAGTCTTTTCCCGGGAGGGGTAAATTCCCCAGTCCGCTCGTGGCGCTCAGTTGGAGGGGAGCCGTTTGTCGTCCAGCGCGGTGAAGGTCCGTACCTTATTGACCTCGATAACAAGCGCTACATTGAATACCTGAACAGTTGGGGTCCGCTCGTTCTAGGTCACGCTCCGGCGGTAGTGATAGAGGCGGTGACCGAGCAGCTTTACAAAGGGTGGAGCTACGGCGCTCCAGCAGTACCCGAGTTCTTATTGGCAAAAGAGATCCAGAGCCACGTGCCTGCTCTCGAGATGATGCGCTTCACGAGCTCCGGAACGGAGGCGGTGATGCACGCCGTACGCGTTGCGCGTGGTTTCACCGGTCGCCAGAAGATAGTGAAGTTCGAGGGATGCTACCATGGAGCAAGCGATCCTTTGCTCGCCCAAGCAGGGAGCGGAGTCGCAACCCTCGGCTTGCCCGATTGTGCTGGTGTGCTACCAGCGGTAGTTGCAGACACCCTGACCGTGCCGTTCAATGATCTAGCCGCCGTAGAGGCGCTCTTCGCGAGCTTCCCAAGCGAGATCGCAATGGTTGTGCTCGAGCCTGTTATCGGTAATTCGGGCTACATCCCGCCGCGACCTGGATTTCTCGAAGGGCTACACACCTTGACCACGAAATACGGTGCGCTGTTGTGCTTTGATGAGGTGATGACAGGATTCCGTGTCTCGCTGAAGAGCGCGCAAGGTCTATTTGGAGTCACTCCAGACCTGATGACCTTCGGAAAGGTCATCGGTGGCGGTTTCCCTGTTGGGTTGTACGGTGGACGAGCGGACGTAATGAGCGTTGTCGCGCCCCTTGGGCCGGTCTACCAGGCCGGCACCCTCTCGGGCAATCCTGCCGGTATGGCTGCGGGATTAGCGACCTTGGCCGAGTGGACTAAACCTGGAGTCTTCGACAAGACCGCTCAGGCGACATCGCATCTCGTGCAGGGGCTCATCGAGCGTGCAAAGAGGTTCGACATCCCTTTTACGGCAGGTAATACAGGCACCATGTTTGGCTTCTTCTTCCAAGAGGGACCGGTCTATTCGTACGAAGACGCGAAACGCTCTGATGTGCCGCGCTTCAAGAAGTTCTTCCACTCGATGCTGGAGCAGGGGGTCTACCTTGCTCCGTCGCAATTCGAGGCTGGTTTTGTGTCGGCTGCTCACACGCATGATGTGATCGAAGCGACGCTCGCGGCCGCGCATGAGTCCTTCAAGCAGCTTTGATTACGTAGCAACGCTTGAGGGCCCGAAATACGGGCCCTCACGTGCTCGCCTGTTACTGGTCCTTGGCTTGGCTCTCTAGCTGTTTCAACCTTGCCTGCACCGCCACCGGCAGAAAGCTGTCTGAGAAGTGATCGGGGGGCGTGATTTTGCTTGGAGCGTGGTAGGCCGCGTACGCGTCGAAGAACCTCTGACTGATGAGTGCGAAATCGGACGTGCTAAGCGCTGGGCTCTCCAGGATCTCGAGCGCGAGCTGAATGTAGACAGGGATCCCATCGTTAATAGCAGAGCAGAGTCCCTCAACGAGGTCGCTTGCTGCGGGGCACTCGCGATCCAAGCGCTCATTTAGCTGTTGCTCAAACAGCGCTTGGCGGCTTGGACTTGGGTACGCTGTAAGCAGATCATTTAAGCGTCGCAGAAAGTCATCTAGGGTTCCATCATCACAATTCCGAATGTGCGGAATCAAACGGTCGACTTGAAAGGTAGCCTTTAGCGACGGGTCAGGGAGATCCTTTCCGTTGCAGCGCTGGAAAGCCTCGAGCCTCTTGATCGTGTCTTCCGCTGATGGTTTGTCGGTGGGTTGGGATACACGCATACTGCTTTACTCTTTATGAAAATGCTGGCGCGGGGGCGCGACCACCAAGGTAAGCACATTCGGTCTTTCTCATCACCCCGCACCAGTTGAGGAGAAAATTCCTCCTTGGAGGCTCATTTATTCATTCGACGGTCTCGCACTTATTCGCCCGAAAGATGAGCTTCTACTAGACGGATAAAGTCGCCCACTGTTTTGGGGTCCGACCCGTCGGCGATATCCCGATTCATGTCGAACTCCTCTTCGAGACGGAGACAAAAGCAGCACCAATCCAGAGAATCCATCCGGAGATCGTGCACCAGTGACCACTCTTCGACGGGCTTTTCGTTCAACAGGTCTAACCACCTTTGGTCCGTGAGCTCCTCTGCTAAAATGTCTAGCACCCGTTCCCGTACCCTCTGGGGGACCTCGATAGGTAGGTCATGCATAGCCGGTAAGGATTGATCGTGTGCGGGTCTCTCAGGCATAGCCATGTCGGGAATGTGCTCGCTATGTTGATGAGATTCGGGTAGTGTCCTCTTAGCGCTCCTACCTTCTGTAGTCCCGGTATCTTTTGCATTCTCGCGCGTGTCGCTTAATCCCATACGGTTTTCCCTTTGTTAATTATGTGCGGTTGTTGCGTAATACGAGCGAAAAATCGCTTCGCTTTTGCGCAGTACTAGCACGCGCAGCCATGGGTACACCCCGTCTCGCGCATGAAAACGCGAGATGCACAAAGCATATGGGAGGCATTTACGTGGCTACTCGTGTGAGGTAACAGTTGTGACGAGCTGATGGAGTGCAGCGTTGTCCTCTGCCGAGCCCTCTTGAGAGGGAGGGGATGGCAGACCTAACGCCTTCAAGTACTAATCACTGCGAACAACCGCGTGAAGTCTTTGCACCTGAACCAGCTTTAGCTGCAGAGGGAACGTTCGAAACACACCGAAGACGGGATGACCTCTGGAACAACTCCTGCCTCAAGAATAGCAGTACTTATGAGGTAATCAAGAAAAAAGGGGGTCTGCCCCCACCCTTGTGCGGAGTAGAACCGCGGTGACTCCCGAATTGCAGGAGCAGGGTCTTCATGCGCTGCCCTGCTAGTTGAACAAGAAAGCCTTATTCAGTTCTCTCGCTCGTTATAGTACAAGCACCGCTTAGCTCCGTGACGGATTCGACCAGATGATCGGCGAGCTGTGGCATTTTTAAACGAGGTCCTGTGCTAAAGGCTATAAAGACACTCTTCATCGCGACTGGATTCTTTTCTCTGGTGCTGCTCGTGTGGGCGAACCGTACCGGTAAATTCGCTGTGAAGCCGTATGACCACGGCGGGCAGGTTACGCAAGTCACCCCATCGACCAAGTGGGCGCCGGGGGTGATACCGGTGCGCGTCGGAATCTTTCTCGAGAATGCCTACGATTTTAGCATAGACACGCAATCATTGGCCGCTGAAGGGGTGGTGTGGGTCACGTGGCCACAGGAGTTTCAGGATCTCCTCGATGCGCAAGGCTTGGAGATCGAACAGGTGATAAATCCTGTAAATCGAGTTAACTCGTGGGATAATATTCTAAAGCCTTTTTACGCTGAGCCGATCAGGCTTCCGAGTGGAGAGTTCCACCAGATATTGCGATTCGCGAATCGGTTCTATGCGAGCGCTGTTGACCTGCACCGGTACCCATTCGAGCGACTTTCATTCCCGGTCATCTTCGGGTTGAACGTGATGAGCGAGTCGTTTGGCGCGCAAAAAGTACGATTGATCGCTGACACGCAACAGTCAGGCGTCGGGCCGTATATCGACATCATCGGGTTTGTTACGGATCGTATGACGGTCAGCGAGCTCATTCAGCGCTATCCGACAGCGTTCGGACACGGTAAGGCGGGAGAGCCGACATCGTCGGAATTTAGTCAGATTCGTCTCGCAGTGGAGTATCGAAAATCAGGATTCGCGTCGGCACAGCAGCTCATCTTGCCACTTCTGATTGTGATGCTGATGGTTCTCTTTGCCCCAATACTCGCTGCGTCCTTGTGGGATGTACGAATTGCGATTCCGTCAACCGCATTGCTAACGCTTGTGTTCTTGCAGCAAGGCTATAGGCAAGGGCTCCCCTTGCTCCCTTATGTCACGTTCCTCGATCAGATCTATGCTGAATGCTACCTTGTGACGTTCGCATTGTTCGCACTTTTTGTGTGGGCGTCGAACAAGCTCGACTCCGCGGCGGAGGGAGAGCGGCCAGCAGTAATTGCTCGATTGAATAAAATTGATCATAGAGTGCAATGGGTGCTGATCGCGTTTCTCGTTATCTCGACAACGCTCAATTACCTCTTTCCGTTACGGTATTAGTGTCGCAGATGAATAGAGCGGAGTCGCGATGACATGTCGTTGCAATAGTCACGTCCGGTCTCTGAGATAAATGGGGGGAGCGCTACCAGTTTTCGTCCATCTCGTATCCGAGCTTGGCGAGCGCACCTGGAAAGAGCTGTTTGAATCGTACTTTGTGCTCTGCAGAGAAGTGTTGGTGCCAATCGCCAGGGATGCCCTGTCTCATGTGCGATCTTCTGTCTTCTTGGCCCAGAGCTCTTCCTGAGACGGCTCTGAAACTGCATCTTCTTGCCACAGATATCGCAAGATCGTACTCGCAGCCGACGAGCCCGTAATGAGAGAAGATGCGGGCAAACCCAGTGTCCTCATCTGCAATCAATTCCTCATAACGTACCTCGATTACTGATGGGTTGCCGTAGTTCCACGCGCACATCGGGCGGATAGTCGCACCGGCGTGCGTAAGCTCAAACAGTATCCCTTCGTCTTGCGGAAGCTCCTGAAGGATTTGCTGATAGCTCTTTCCACCAAACCGAGCTTGCGCCGTCGTGCACCAGGCCTCGGTGCACCAGAGATGGTAAAAGTAGCCCGAAACGATCACATCGCGCGGATCGCGAATCATGTGAGATGCGACATAAGGCCCCAGAGCCGAATAATCGACTTTGCTATGGTCATCAAGGTACAGCGCTGTGTCGGGCTGAAGTTCTCTCTGTGCGCAGTACTGATACTTTAGATTGAGCTCGGTGGCGAGCAGGTTGAAGATGTTATTGAACCAGTGGGTTCCCACCTTATGGTAGCAGGAATGTACGATGAGTGGTCTGACTTCGTGAGAAGGTGTATCAAGCATGTGCGCTCCGAACTGTCTGGCAGGTTTCTACCGTCATTATTCGAGGGTTTCAAGCTCCTTGTAACCGCTATATAGTTGGCGGGTGGACTATGTATGAGCTTGCGAGAGGCATTGTCGATTGCAGCAACTACCGGCTCGCTCACAGCTTCTAAGAGAACCTGCACAGTCGATGATCATCGAAAAGATACGAAACGCGGATGGGACTTCTCCTTCTTTTTACGCAGCACTTCTGAAGCGAAGCTTCGAGGGTTTACGAGACGGGGATGTGTCTGTGATATGCGATTCTTCGGGCAGGCTATTCCGGATGTGGTATTTGCCTCAGGATGCAGGGACCATGTTGGCCTTAGGCAGCTCGAATGTGTCGAGCTCCCTCATCGAGCGGGTCAACCGGGTGGAGTTCGATGCGGGCCCTAGGGCGATATTGTCCGAAATTAGTGCAGAGATCAGATCTTCTTCGTACATTGCGGTTGAAGTTAGAGTCGAGAATTCAGGAACGGGATATCTCTGGGGCGCGGGAACCTCAGAGCGGTTTTGTGATTTCGTGGCGCTGCGTATCTTCGATGGAGCGGATCTTCTCGGAGAGCCAGAAATTCATTTTCGCTACCGAATGCTTCTTCCGGGCGAGTCGCTACTTTTGCGAGATTTTTTCTCATTTCCCGAGCTGCTCGGAGGGAATATCGAGCGGGCTCGCACCGCAGGAAGTCTACGCATAGAGGTTGATCTTGTTCGACGGGGCGTATGCCGACTGGCCGAGTGTGGAGCGTCGAACGGACCATTAGATGTGGATCTTGCTTTGGCATCTGCAAGCTCTTGGATGCTTTTATCGCTTCCGCTCGACATCCGTCGAATAACCGGGGACAAGCCGATAGTGGCGCTCACCTTTGATGGTGGATCTAATGCTAAAGGGACACCTGAGTTACTTAATGTTTTGCGAGAAGAAGGTGTTTGTTGCACCATGTTTCTGACTGGACGCTTCGTACGTTCGGCACCTGACTTGGTGCGAAGGTTAGTAGAGGACGGTCACGAGATAGCAAACCACACTTTTTCGCATTCGAATCTGTGTTTTGACCATGATCAGGAGCCCGCCGAAGGAGTTACGGAGCAGGCCTTTAAGGATGACATGAGAAAGTTGGAGCAAGAGGTCTCAAATGTTTTGGGGTATGGACCGACTAAGTTGTGGAGAGCTCCATATGGCCACAGGAACCCTCAGTTGCTCGCCTGGGCGAGAGATTTAGGTTACCAACACATCTATTGGAGTATAAATAGTGAAGATTGGAAGGTGGGAATACCCAACGGAATCACTTCAATGGAGTTCTATCGCAACGTCATGCAACCCTTCGAGACAGAGTCATCGGATCGCAGTGCGCATGTAGTTTTGCTTCATCTAGGATCAAGCGATCCCGACGATCCGCTCTATCCTGTAGTTAGGCGCGTCATTCGAGAATTGCGCACGAAGGGATACGATTTTGGAAGGGTCAGTGACCTTCTCCCTGTAACGGGGCTAGGGTAAAATATACTAGTAGCCCCGCTACAGGGGAGATCGTGTGCAATGTCATGATTACGGTAAATAGTAGGGAACAATTCCTCCATGTAGTTAAAGACATGCTGCCTAGAAATCCGAGCTGTGTGGAGCTCGGAGTTCGTAAAGGAGACTACTGCGACCTTATACTGCGTGTTCTGGACCCCTCTATAGTATGTTTGGTCGACCCGTGGGCTGAGGGTTTTGACATCAACGGCAAAGTTGAGTTTTATCCGAATTGGCATTTTCCGCTTCGAACTGCGTATTCGACTGACACAGATTTAGAGTACGTCCGCACGAGATTCAAATCTGAGATCGATCGCGGGAAGGTGGTCGTGCATAGAGGGTTCTCGTACGAAGTTATTTCGAGTTTCCGCGATCAATGTTTCGATTTTATCTACATCGATGCTTGTCATATTTACGAAGCAGTGCGGTGGGATTTAGAGCACTACCTCCCAAAGTTGCGCGCAGGTGGTTTGCTGTGTGGTCACGACTATGTCGAGCATCCCTCGTTTGGAGTAGTTAAAGCAGTCGACGAGTTTTGTCAGGAATACGGATTCGAAATATCTGTTTTGAATGTAGCTCCTAAATATGGCGGTGATTTTGCATTGGTGCTAAAGGAGTGAATTCGTTTTAGTAGCTCCGCTACGGGGCGAAAATTGATCTTCCTGTTCTTTCTTTTGTACACGAGGTAAACTGGATCTGTGTTTGCAGGTTTCAAAAGATTCAATAATGAATAGCGAAATTGTGATAGCATGGACACGACCCAAGACGGTTTGAAAATTTTCATTGGATGGGATTCTCGATTTCCGGAGTCCGCAGACGTTCTAAGGCATAGCCTTCTCAAGCACGCATCTCTACACCTCGATATTTGCTATCTCCGGCTCGACGAACTACAGCTCGTCCGCCCTCACGATCCAAGGGCATCTACTGAGTTCACCTACTCGCGGTTCCTGGTGCCACACCTGTGCGGATTCAAGGGAAAGGCCATTTTCATGGATAGCGACATGCTCTGCCTGGGAGATATCAAAGAACTCGATGAGCTTGAGATGAAAGACTATGCCCTTCGTGTCGTGAAACATGATTACCAGCCGAAAAACACGGTTAAGATGTATGGCTGCGAACAGTCCAGCTATCCGAGAAAAAATTGGTCGAGCCTCATGATCATGAATTGTGAAAAATTGAGACTCTGGAGCAAGGAGGTTGTGGAAACTCAGTCAGGCGCATACTTGCATCGCTTTCAGGATATTCCAGACGAGCAGATCGGTGAGATCTCGGACAATTGGAACACACTAGATTGGATGGATAGCAAGACGAAGCTGATCCATTACACTAATGGCGGCCCTTGGCTCGAGGCATATCGGAATCATCCACACGCTGAGGTTTGGTTCCAGGCTCGTAGTGAGATGCTGGCATCGGAGGGGCTGCTTGCCGAGGGAGCGAACAGTGCAAATTGTAAAGTGCCCGAGTGCGCTCCACTGAGGGTAAACTCATAAAGGTCGGCCTGTTTGAGCTCCATTGATATTTCAGCGAGACAACAGGTCGAGAATGGCGCAGTAATGCCCATCATCGTCGGCGCCATCCGATCCGGCACTACGCTTCTGCGGCTGATGCTTGATGCCCATTCGCAGATAGCGATGCCGCCGGAGACGTCCTTCCCCGAGTCGATTTTTCAAAAGGCCTTAGAGCTGAGCGGCGACTCTGTAGCTGAGTTAATAGCCGCACATTCCAAGTGGGAAGATCTCGGAATCGACCGGGATGAATATATTGCTGCCTGTCGAAATCGCTCGGGTATGGAAGCGATGCGGCTTGTGTGGGAGCTTTACGGCAGGCGTCAATCAAAGCCAATCGTCGGCGATAAAAGCCCCGGCTACGTGAAGTTCCTTCCAGTGATACAACGCGTATTGCCGGGCATCCGCGTTATCCACATAATTCGCGACGGTCGGGACTGTTTTGCTTCGCAGATGCATTCTCGATTTTCCCTCTTCTCTAAAGCCATACGTTCCCCAGGGATGCAGGCCTCGGAATGGTGTGGGGCCGTGGGAGCCGGACGGCGCTTCGGCTCCTTGCTCGACGCGTATCTCGAGGTGCGCTACGAGCAGTTGATTCTCGATCCCTCCCTGGCTCTGGGAGAAATTTGCTCGTTCATAGGCGTTTCATACGAGCCTGGAATGGTCAGCTACCACAAGAGAGCAGAGTCGAGGCTGCGGGAGTTGGGTGACCGACTCGTCGAAGGGGGAAGACAGCAGACAGGTAAGACGCGGCGCGAGGCATTCGCACTCACACGGCTGGCACCCGACGAGACTCGCATAGGTCGCTGGAGGGAGACGCTTCTGCCGGAAGCGGTGCATGAGTATGAAAAGATAGCAGGAGGGCTCCTTACAGCGCTGGGATATGAGACTTCTACTCGAATGCTTTCCGAGCATGACGAGCTGAGTTCGCAGACAACTTCCGAACGAGTCGCAGCAGCTCTCTCGCGCTATGAATATGCTGAAGCAAAACGGCTCGCTATACTTGCGTGGCGCGCTCACCCGAACTCTCGAGCGCGAACAGCGAAACTTTTGACGCTTGCTGAATGGACCCAGGATCTTCCCATTCACTGGCGGATGGAAGTTGTGGGCAACCAGGGCGAGATGAAGCGCTTTGGTAACGCCCTTCCAGCTTGGAATGGTGAGTTGCTTGGCGACGCACGTCGGCTCTTGATCTGGAAATACTATAGGCATCTCGGTGCCGAGATTCGCTACGCGGCAGCGCTCTCGAATCTTGGCTTCATGGGAAAGCACTGTTCGGTCGAAGTAGATCCCCGTCTTGTGCCGCTACTCAAGCGGCGATTTCCAGAGATGGAGTTCATACCGCGCAGTGAACACTTACTCGGCAAAGATGTACCGCGTTCCACAGCCTTCAATGCCACGTGGGAACGCCTCGGATACTTTCTGCTTCCATCTGCTGCAGCCATGCCGAATGAACCTTGGCTAGCTGCCGATGTAGCGAAGGTGGAGCAATTCTCCCGACGTCGTTTCCCGCGGTCGCTACGTCCCAGAATCGCGCTTGTGTGGCATAGCACGAATTCCGAAAAGTCATTGCCGCCGATTGAAGTCTGGCGCCATCTGCTATCTGTGCGAGGCATTGAATTTGTATCGGCGCAGCAAGAGTCCGACCCTCGGGGGATAGCAGCTTGGGAGGGTCTGAGTCAGCGCATCCGAAAAGAACCAGTCGACTTGCGCGATGATCTCGACGGACTTGCCGCAGTCATGCTGTCGTGTGATCTTTTGATTACAATCTCAGCTACTCAGGCCCATCTCGCGGGAGCGCTGGGGCTGCCGGTGTGGCTTGTGATACGCGAGCAACCCCTTCTAAGTTGGCCTCTGGGTGATAATAAGACGGTTTGGTATCCGAAGACGAGGTGCGTATGGGTGCGTGAGGAGTCGGACTGGGCGCCCACTATGAAGATGCTGGCAGATGAACTCCGAGCGTTACGCAACGATAGGATAAGGCGTAGCCTCAAATCTTTTCTCAGAGCTGAAAGCGAAAGGGCCAGAGGCTAGCCGTCCTCGGCCATATCGACAGCTTCACCTCCCTTTTCCGTCGGAACCTGTTGCCACTGTGCGTGCGCCCCTCCGTGCGAATCATCGCTTGTCGGCTCTGCTTCGGGCCGCGCGGCCACTCGCAGCGACGCCAGACGACGCTCGAGCTTTGCCTGTAGCCTTCCCACTTTTTCCTTAGGTACCGCGAGAGCGACGGAATATAGGGCAGCTATAGCGCGCTGCCAGGAAATATCCATGGCGTGGCTCCTGTTCCAGCTCCTGTAGCTCCAACTCTGCTGGCTTAATCAGAAAATCGCCCACCTTGTCCATGTGCTCGACTACCCGGTGTAGTTCCGATATCGTCTTTAGCAAAGCCGAATTGTCTCGCTGTATCTTCTCTTCTTCAGCTCGGTCGAGCAAAATGTGCCCCCTTTTCACCGTACGCTCCCAGAGAATTTTCAGGTCATCTACGAATTCCTTTTGCCGTATCTCTTCCTCTGGACTGCGATCTTTTCCTTGCGCGAACTTGTCGAGTACTCTCTGCTGATGTTGTTGCTGTTCCTCAGGTCCTACCAACTTGGCAATTTTATGATGCAGCGCGCGCTTCTCCTGGAGCGTGTCGATGATCGCTACTACCGCTTCTACGAACGAGTAGCCCCCTCCTTGCACCTTAGCTTGTTGAGCATGGCTCCATAGGGTGTCCAATTTAAAATCCGTACGGATCAATGTTGCGTGCTTTTGGAGCAGGTCTAATGCCACGGGATCGACACTATGTGGCCTTTGTCCTTTATCGTTTTCTTGAGGGCGAGTTGCCCCCAACCCGAATAAATTCATCGACTCCTCCCTGAAAGACAGGCAAAAGACACGCCGTCGCATTTGTGTCAGCGGTACTTTGCCGGAATCCTAACCATCTCCCTCTGAGACCGCGCGAGAGATCGGTGGTTGACATGATTTGAAATCAAATTAGTTTCTGGACGAATCCGCCCGGTTTCTTGCATTTCTTTGCAATAATCGCGTCTCTGAACTCACAATCCATATGATTTCAAAACATATAAAGCGACGCAGCGTATGGACAGTGGTGGTTGAAAATTGAGTGTAACCGACTAAAACTGCTGAGGATTCCGACCCGGTTCGAGATCGCACGAAGCGCGGCTATATGCCGTGCGGTCTCTGAGAGAAATGGGGGGAGAAGGATCCTCCAAAAAACAGTATACTTGTCGGCAGTGCGTATGAGCGAAATTGGAGTTGGAAAATGCGTCTCAGAGCCTTGTTAGCAGCCGTATACCTTTTAGCGTTAGTGGTTCTCTTATCCGGTGCTTCCGCTGAGGCGCAGAGAAACGTTTCGGGAGAGTCTTCTAAGGCTTTGTCAGAGACAATAGGAGCGTGTACGAGTCATGCGGATTGTAAGCCGTGTGTGGAAACTTGTCTCTCACTCCCTGGTCGGCAGCCCAGATGTGTAGAATCTGGTATGTCTCTATGCCGAGACGGACGATGCCTCAATAGCATCTTTGACTGCAGCTGCAATGAAACGTGTAAGCCGTGTGAAGAGCGGTGCAATTCTGAGAGAGGAGTCTGTGAACCCACAAGCTTGGTATTGTGCCGCAGCACGGGTGAATGCGAGCACCCGGCGTACGGCGAAGCATGCTCACCCACATGCAACCCACCGTGTAATTGCAAACAGTTTTGTATGAAGGGGATTTTTCAGAATTATTGCCGGCCGCACACTGGTTCTGAGAATATGCAGCCTTGCCCCGACGGTGCCTGTGTCAATCCGGATGAGGGCGAATCGTGCAACGAGTCATGTCCCGGAGGAGGGTGTGCTTACTGTACCGAGAAATGTGTTAACGGGCGGTGTCAGCCATCCTTGAGCCACATTTGCCCAGACGGGTCGTGTAGGAGGTTGATTCACATGTGCCCTGAGATAAGAACACCGGTGAGGAATCCCAAGAATAGCTCGGTGAGCAGCAGCCGATAGCCTGACATGTTTCTGGGAAACTATCGCTACCTGGGTATAACTGCTCAAACGGAGCTCTTGTGCTGGTCTTCTAAAGGAGATGCACAGGAGTCGCATGGGTACGGGTGGATGATGCCTCGCTTCCTTGGGGTGACTCGTATGATAGCATAGGACCCATGCAAACCTTCGACGACAGCTCGCCAGTGCATTACATCATCCGTTCTTTGCAGGAAGGCGACGTACCCGCATTCATTGAGCTGCGTGCGAAAGGGCTGGAGCTCTCTCCGGAGGCCTTCGGCGAAAGCTTGGAAGAGTTCAAAGCTCAATCTCTCGAAGCGGTGACTCAACGGCTGCTTTCGGCAGAGTCGCATGGAGGTTTCACGCTCGGTGGATTTCGTCACGATGGTCCGTTGGTCGGCGTCGTCGGTATGAGGGTACAGCATGGGATCAAGAGTAGGCATCGGGGCGTTGTGTGGGGCATGTTCGTGTCTCCAGAGGAACGTGGAAAAGGCCTTGGTCGCGCTTTACTCGCAGAGTGTATCGAGCGTTCGCGTCGCGTCCAGGGTCTCGAACAGCTGATACTCTCAGTTGTGGTCGATAACGGTACGGCCTCGACTTTGTATCGCTTGGTTGGCTTCGAGGTGTACGGACGGGACCCAGCCGCACTCAAGGTCGATGGAAGGCCGCTCGACGAATATCTAATGTGGTTGCCGTTATCGCTCCGTAGCTAGTTCGTGCTCGTATCGGTAGCGAAGACCGGTACATCGAACGAAGCCCAGAAGTCGACCCCGCGTATCTCTGCTTTGGCGGTAAGTGTCCACGTGACGGTGGTCGTAGAATCAACTCTTCCCGTCGAAGGAAGATCCGCTGGAATGTCGATAGCGAACGGAATGACTGACGAACCACCCGCTTCGCGTTGGATGCTCGCCACGTCCTCCCTGTGCCAGGCGGACTCGAACTGGACAGACTGTTTCTTGCCGCTCTGTGACGTCGTCGTCTTTTGGCACTCGAGCTTTATCGTGACCGTTCCCGCTCGATCGATAGTGATAGGTGAGGTGATCGTTCCTCTTAGGCACTCGCCGGGAACAATGGGAACGGCTGCCAAGCTTAGGGTAGTGCGGCCGAATCGTCGCCATCTGAGGAAAGCATAGACGAAGCATGCGAGAGCCGTGAGCGCGATGAGGAGAAATAGAAGGGCGAACAGAGCAGTGAGTTTCTCCCCCTTCCGAACCTCTGCTGGTAACAGCGCTAGGACTGGCGCAGAGAATACAGTGCAGACCACAGCAACTATGGTGGTTACAAAGAGCGAGTCTTTCGCACCACTAACAATTTTCTTCTCGCACCACTCTGGCTTGTGCAGCCACGGAGCGTCTGGATGTCGCTGTCGCAGAGCTGCCTCTTGTTTGTTGCGGCTCCTAACGCGTAGTGCGCCTGCCAGGAATCCGTATCCGATGCCCCCGAAGACCAACCCAAAGAGCGAGACAAACATCACGTGACCTGCCCGTGCATCGCGATACAAGACTGACTCACGCGGATCGTGAGGATTAACGTAGCATCGGAAGAGATCGGGTCCGCCTCGGAAGCGTGAGAGTTGTCGGTAGATATCCTTATGAAACGAGCCGATGTTGTCACTCCCGCTATTGAAGGAGACGGTGGATCCAGTAAAAGACTCGCCGTTAAATTCGTACGTATAGGTGGCGCGGGTCTGGTAGGTAGAGTCTCCCTTGCGCCCGGTGTTGACATCGAGAGTCGCGTCCTGAATGAGGGCCGGTACCTCCTGCCACGACTGAGCTTTCATAGACTGCACTACCGTGTGAGTTGCGCTGACAAAGGGCAGGGTTCCGAACACCGCGAACGGTAAGGCAAGCATGAGAAGGCATCCAGGGCTCGTCGATTCAGAAGGGGTTGGCACGTTGGTTCGAGATTTGTGCGTGTTCCTCATCTAGCCATCTGTATGGTGCATACTTGTTCGGGTCAACTCCTTTTTGTCCCACTAAGGCTGCAAGCGAAACGATACCGGCACCGTAAAGGTCAACGTCTGAGCGGTGAGCCCCTGCGGAAAGGGGGGGAAGGGTGCGGCGCGGTCTACGAGCGCATTGAGCTCGTCGTCCAGGGTCTCAGAACCGGTCGATGAGATTACGCTGGAGGCTACGACTTCGCCCTGTGCATCGAGCTGTAAGCGAATCGTTCCAGTCCCGGTCTCGCCGCGTCTTCGAGCACGCTCTGGATAGCGCTTGGCGCGACTCAGAAGCGACGTTACGAGCTGCTGATACGAGATTCGCGCTTCAGTGCTCTGTGACGCTATTGCGTTGGCCGACGGTGCGAGCGCTGCAGGGCTGTTACTCGACGCGGCGGGAAGCTCGACGGTGTTGGAGTCGAGAGGTTGAGCTGCATGTGTCGAAAAGGCGCGAGTCTCGCTCGTTCGCTTCGTGCGCTGCGTGATGCTCAAAGTCGGTGCTTTGATCTTCTGAGGTTGTTGCGGTTGAGGCCTCTGTGGAGCGGGCACGTCCTCTGTCTTTGCGCTCGGGGCAGTACTTTCAGAAATGGGTGATTCGATCGACACGGAGTAGACGAGGACCTCTCCAGGAGGAGGTGTCGAGGACGGCCCATACAGATAGTAGGCTCCGACGACGAGCACGGCGGGAACGATGTGTAGACCGAGGGAGAGGGAAAGCGCAGAGAGGAGCGACACATCGCCGACGCGTGTAGTGCGTCCTGGAACAGGATACGGCGCCACGTTGGGCGCGGTCTGGTCGACATCCTCCGATGGTATCTCCTTTAGTGCTACGGACACGGCAACTCCTGAACGTTCCCGACTAGTTATGCCACTTTTTGTCCGCCAAGTAACTGCTCGCCCCCTCGCCGGTATGTTTTAAGTAGCAAATGCAGCTACTTGGGCGGCATTTTATGCACGTACAAAACGCTCTGTCGCTCATCCTTGACGGGGATGGTGTAGCTTGCGGTCTCTGGGGTTTGAAAGGAGTTGGTAATGAAGGTTGCTCCCGGTCTCATCTCTCTCTTTGCCTTAGTCCAGAGCCGCTCCATCGGTGCGGGTGAGAGAAAGGTGTACACAACATCGTACCCCGAGAGATCGACCTTCCACATACTCTGAAAGCGAATCGCGACTGCTGATCGACCCCGAATCAGAGCCTTCACCTTTGCTATTAGCCACGGTAGCACTCCGATCTCTATCCCAACGAAACGGCCCTGAGGGCGCCGCTTGGAGAGAAACAGAAGGAGGTCCCCCATTCCGCAGCCTACATCGATGAAGGTAAACGGTCTGTCGGTGGGAAGTTCGGCAAGCACGAGGGCATAAGCAGCTCTATGTGTCGGGTAGTACGGAACTCTCGTCCAAAAAGCAGGCGCGTAGGTCAGCAGTGAGCCGAGAAAAAGCAGCAGAAACACCCAAGCCGGGATCTGCACAGCGAACGCTGCTGCAGTAGCAAGGGGCAAAATAAGGTTTAGCAGCTGCCATGGTCGCGAGAGCGTCAGGATGTGTGATGCTACGAACGCCGCGAGAGCGCCACAAACGAGTGATATCTCCAATGAGTGCGAAAGACCCCACGCGATTACGAGAACGCTCGCTGCGATCGCCTGACAGATCGCTGTCTGTAAGAGGAAGAGAACCGGCGCAAGCGAGCTTCGAGTGGTCATCGTCGTCACGCCTGCAAGAGGCTCTTTGGGAGGTGTTGACGAACCGGTCTCGCGTAGTACTGATCAAGCTCGAGGACCTTCCCCTTTAGTCCGACTGCATCGGGCGACTCCGGTAGTTTCACAAGGAAACGAACGAAGAGGTCTCCGCGCGTCCCGTCTCTGAAGGGCACCCCTTGATTCCGCAGTCGAACTTCCTGACCGCTCTGCGTCCCGGGTTCGACTGACACGAGCAGCGGTTCTGCGAGCGAGGGGATCTGTATCCGAGCGCCCTGAACAGCCTCGGAAGCAGAGATGGGAACCTCGATCGTAAGACCTTTGTGAGTCATCGACATCCACGGATGAGCCGCGACCCGAACGATCAGCACCACCTCCTCAGAAGGGTCCTCCTTGCGGCGGAAGCGAACCACACTCCCCGAACGCACGCCTGGTGGGATCGTAACGGAGATCTTACGCTGTCCCCCGTTTTCATCGGACACCTCTACCGTCCTGCGTACGCCTGTAATCGCCTCCGAGATCGATATCGAAACCTCGATCAGAGAGACCTGCGAAACTCGGGGAGGAGCAGAGGGATCACGGCCTGCGACCTTATTCGTCACCCTCGTGCGCAGCTTTTGGAAGGTGTCTCGGGAGAGCCGCACGATGCGCCCCAACTTCTTCTCTCTTTTTGGCGGGGGTTTCGCACGTGCAGTGTGCTGTCCGGCTGTCTGTTGAGCGGAGGCAGGTCTGACACGCTGCTGGCTCGAAGCTCGCTGCTGTTGCTTACGATAGGCCTCATGCGCACGCTCGAAAGCTGAGGCGAAGCTCTCGTGCGAGCCCTTTTCGAGCTCAACATCATACTGTCTGCGACGAGAGGCGTCCGACAATACGGCGTAGGCCTCTGCGATCTGCTTGAATTTCTCCTCGGAGCTCTTGCCCGGGTTGACATCGGGGTGATACCGCCGGGCCAGCACCCGGTAGGCACGCCGTATCTCTTCGTTCGTTGCAGCCGTGGAAACCCCGAGGATTCTGTAGTAGTTATGCATGGTGTCGTTCGAGACCCTGCGCCACGTTAAGTATCCTCCGTCTCATCCTGACGAGGGAGCTTTACTGTAGCGGGTTAGGGCGCTTAATCTCTCTCCTTCATACTATGAAGTCCGCCTATGGCCCAAGTCGGTATTACCGGGGGTGTGATAGCGGCGTTTAGGAACACGTAACGATGAATGCCAACCCTGCCAGCCCACGCCGTAAGGTCCTCGTGACAGCGGCTCTGCCTTACTCGAATGGTGATCTGCACGTCGGGCATCTGGGGGGTGCGTACGTCCCTGCGGATGTGTACGTACGCTATCTGAGGCTGACCGGAGCCGATGTTCGGTTCATCTGTGGTTCGGACGACCACGGTGTCGCGATCATGATCACGGGTGAGAAGGAGGGGAAAACACCGGCGGAAGTAGCCGAGTACTACCGCGCCCGCCAAGCCGAGGATTTCCGCGGCATGAAGATAGACTTCGATATCTACAGCGGCACGAGCATCAATCCGTTTCATGCCAAGGCGAGTCAGGACTTCTTCAAGGCGGTGTACGAGAAAGGCTACTTCGTCAAGCAGAGCTCCAGGCAGTTCTACGACGAGTCGCGCTCGGCGTTTCTTCCTGATCGGTATGTTCAGGGTACGTGTGGATTTTGCAGTACACCGAACCAGAACGGTGACCAGTGCGAGAACTGCGGTAAGGTGCTCGATGTAGAGAGCCTCAAAGACGCCAGGAGCGTTCTCTCGGGAAGTCCGGCGGTCATCAAGGAAACCGTTCACTGGTTCCTAGACCTCTCGAAGTTCAAGAGCGAGGTCGAAGGATGGGTTGAGGGTGCGGAACTTCGGGATCACACGCGCGCCTACGTCAAAGGGCTCATCGCTACCGGTCTCGTAAAACGTGCGATGACCCGCGATCTTTCATGGGGAATCCCCGTTCCTCTTGACGATCCAGATGCCAAGGGAAAGGTGCTCTACGTGTGGTTTGACGCCCCGATCGGGTACATCTCGAACACCATGGAGCTGTGCCAGCGAGAGGGGCTCGACCCGAACGCAGCGGATCAGTGGTGGCGCTCCAAGGATGTCGAGATTCGACACTTCATCGGAGAGGACAACACGATCTTCCACTGCGTTATCTGGATCGCGATGCTGAGTGCTGAAGGTACGGTCACCCTTCCAAAGGGGGTGCTCGTGAATCAGTATTTTAACATTCAGTTCCCGGGGAAGGACGTAGAGAAGATCTCCAAGTCGCGTGGCACGGCAGTGTGGGTTCGTGACCTCGTTACCGAGGGGATCGATCCCGACTCGGTGCGCTTCTACCTGAGCTCGATCGCAACTGAGCGTGCGAGGTCGGTGTACAAACCCGATGATCTCGAGCGTCGTCACAACTCTGAGTTGGCTGACACGCTTGGAAACTTCGTCAATCGAATTACATCGTTCACGCTTAAGTACTGCGGCCCGCAGGTTCCTGAGCTCGACAGAGCCCGCATGACAGACCGGGATCTCGCATTCGAGCAGAGCATTCGTTCGACCTTTGAGGAGGCGACTGCGGAGCTCGAAGGGTGTTCGTTCAAAGGCGCCCTCGAACGGATTATGGAGTTCGCGCGCGAGTGCAATCGCTACGTCGACGAGAAGGCTCCTTGGAGCACTCGAAAGACTGACATGGATGCCACGCGCGTCACGCTGGCGTGCTCGCTACGTGCTATCCACGCCTTGGGTGTCATGTTGATGCCGTTCCTGCCCGGCGCTGGACCTAAGATAGTCGCGGCATTCGGACGCAGAGTGGAGGACGTGTCGTGGCGTGATGCGGTGGATTTCCCCCTAGATTCCCAGCCACTTAGCCAGCCACCAATCCTTTTCCAGAAGATGGGTGTGCCGGTGAAGGCGTAGTAACGCGAGGTTTCTGGTCTTCCAGAGCACTTCGCCCCTTTCCAAGAGACAGTGTTCGTGTTGAATTGTTGGGGACGCCGGGAGGTTCTCCGGCACGAAACCTGACACCGTTATCTGATCGAGGCGCTCAGAACGCCCCATGAGGAGACCGGTCCGTGGTTGCGTTTCAGTTTATTCGAAGTGACGACGAGATCTATGCAGCACGCCCAGCCCCTCCCCGACGATTCCACCTGGCGAGAGAACGTTCAGCAGTGGGTGAACGAGGCAGGTATTCTGAACGAGGATGTCGAGCGTCTCGTAACGAGTTGTTTCTCGGCTGTTCCGCGCGCGCATTTCGTCGATGAAAAGTATCGAGTGCTGGCCTCACAGGATGTAGATATCCCGCTGGCGCACGGGCAGTGGCTTACTCGGCCCTCGTTGCTCATTCGAATGTTAGGGCTGATCAATTTCAGACGCCGAATGCGGATCCTCGAATTGGGATTCGGTAGTGGATACCTGTGTGCCGTAATGGCGGCGGGTGGGTGCCAGATCTTCGGAGTGGAAACGGTCGGAGTATTCGCCCAAAGCTCGCGAAAGCTCCTCGATACCTTGGGACATCACGGGGTCGTCGTGCGCAGAGGCGAGGGGCGTAAGGGTTGGCCTGAGGTCGGGCCATTCGATGCTATTGTGACATCCTATGGGGTGAGTGAAGAGAGCGAGCTTCCCTTGTCTCAACTTGCTCCTGGTGGGGTGTTGATTGCGCCGTTGTTGGTGGATCGTGCATATCGCCTGACCCTGTGGAAGCGGAACGATGAGGGGCTCAAGCGGGTTGTGTTCGAAGAGATGGAAACGAGCGGGTCCTGATAAGGTACTCGACCGTTCGCCACTTTGAGGTAAAGCCACTCTCTGCGCGCAGAGCTCGGAGGGAATCGGAAAGGAGAGGGGCAGCATATGCGTGCGCTCGTCGTAATGGTCGTATTGGCCGGTTTTTGTTCGGGTTGTAGCTTGCTCGGTGGACGTTCGAGCGAACCGTCGAGCGAAGCCATCTACATTGTCGAGCGTGGAGACACGCTCCAGAAGATCGGCGAAAGGTACTCCATCCCGGCCCAAGAGTTGCAGCGCTACAACGAGATCGTCGACCCTAGGAAGCTCCAAGTCGGACAACTTTTGCGTATTCCTGCCGTGGGTCCCCTGCGAAGTCGTGCCGGTTTGCTCGACCAGGCGCCGTTTCTAGCCGAGCCCTCGGAAAACGCCTCACCTCGTCGAGTCTCCCTTGCTCCTGCGAGGCACTACATCGGAGCGTTGATGCTTCCAGTTCAGGGAGCAACCTACTCATCAAAGTTTGGCTGGCGTTGGAGTAAGTTCCACGAGGGGATGGACCTTGCGGCTCCAGTAGGAACTAAGGTCCTCGCGGCGCATGCGGGTAGGGTCGTGTACACGAGCGAGGCGTACTACGGATACGGACGGATCGTGGTGGTCCGTGGCGAGGGCTTGATGACGGTGTATGGACACAATGACCGGAACAGGGTCTCAGTTGGAGAGAGCGTCGACAAGGGTGAGTGGATCGCGGACGTAGGTCAGACAGGAGATGCGAGCGGCCCCCATCTGCACTTCGAAACCAGGGTGCTGGACGAACGGGGACGCTTTGCTGCCGTGGATCCAGCTCTGTTTTTTCGCGGCACTAAGGGCGTGGCAGAGAGCGAAGCTACGTCGTAGTGGCTGCTGAGGATCCCCTCAGCAAAACCTCGTAGGCTCGCTGAATCTCGATCATCTTTTCGTGAGCTAAGGTCCGAAGTTCCTCGCCTAGATGAGCTACCCGATCTGGATGATATTGAAGAGCAAGCTCCTTGTAGCGCGCTTCGATCTCTTCACGCGATGCGTCTGGGCTGAGATCGAAAAGCGTGTACGGATCGGGAGATGGCGACCTGGGTGCATTCACAGCGGGTTTTGACTTCGATGCGCTCGCTTTGGAAGGCGATCGAAGACGCACGTAGCTCTGCCACGCCACCAATCCGAAGACGAGGAGATCATCTATACGTCCCAGCGGTCCAAAGAGGTCTGGAATAAGATCGAAAGGCCAGAGCAGGTAGACAATTGCCAGCGCGAGAGAAAGGGGTGCTATCGGGAGAGATTTCATAACAGCTCACATGCTACGATCGGTGTTCTCTTCCTTCAACAGCCAAGGATGGATGTCGGACCCCACTATGTCACGGATTAGAATGCGTCAGCCTAAATGCCCGTTTCGTGGAAGGATTATTTGACCGAGCCTTTATTTATTTCGTCCCGCGAAGTGGCGTTGTAGAGTATTATCAGTAGGAATTGATATCCCAAGGGGGGTATCCGAGAGGCGATTCATATGACGAAAGGAACAATCAAGAAACAGATAGAGGCGGCCTTGAGTCATCCAGAGGCCGAAGATGGTTTGTATTTCAACAACCTCATAGTCGTGCACGAAGAGGAGGAGCGGCCGATCGTCGTAGGCGAAGAGTCTGAGATACTAGCTGCGCTCAACGAGATGATTAAGGAGGGGCGTATCGTCGTTACGAAATCCGCCAGTGAACAGATTTATCGCCTAGCGTAATCTGCAGGATACTTGTCTGGCCGCTCCGTAGCGGGCGCTGTTCTCAGGCGTCCGGGTACGCCATCTTGAGCAGCTCCCCGTAATGCTTGCACACGTCTGTCGACGTCAGGATGCCCACTAATTTTCCATTCCGAGTTATCAGTGTCGCGCCGACGCGATGTTCGGCCATGTGGAACATGACCTGATCGAGGGGTGTGTTGAATTCCACTACGTACGCTTCCAAGTTGCACACGTCGCCCACGTGCAGGGGCTCTTCACTGGCAGAATTTCCCAGTACTGCGAAAGCGAGCTTGAGATCGCGGTCCGAAAGAATACCAACAAGTCTGCCCTCAGAGGTCACGGGAAGATGCCTTACGCCTTGACTCTCCATGACAGCGCGTGCTTCCTGCACCGAACGAGATGCCTCTATCGTGTACGGGAATGGGGTCATCACTGCATCGATATGGGGCATCGGTTTCATAATCACAATACGGGTATCCTCGAAGTTTTCCAGTTCTGTAGCCCTACTCGGGGTCGTCAGGCTATGCGAAGCGCCATAGAGGCGCCTCAAGTTAGCCACCCGAAAATACCCTTAACTGGTCGGTCTCGGAAGCGAAAATCTTGAGCACTTGCCACGATTAACGGAGACGTTGGTTTGCAGCGATTATGACAAGGGGCAGGCAGGGCTGATTTACCGGCCTTTTGCTCGGGGCTGTCCGAGCGCAGTAGGCGCGCCGCCAGCTGCGTTGTGCGGCCAGGGGCCGGCTGCCCCACGTGGGGACGCTCCGGCTGCTCCAACGGGAGGGGGTCCAGCAGCCGGGCCGGGTTGCCCTCCTCGGTAAGGAACCGGAGGGCGGCCTGCCGCCGGCCCGGGATATGGGATCTCGTTACCGGTGCAGTCTCCTGCGATACGTGGGTCGCAGAGCGGCGAGGTCAACCATTCATCGTCGTCGCAGATGAACAGCGGCTCTCCCTCTGAGGTCGTTCCTACGAAGGTACAGGGCTCGCCTTGCGCATCAGCGGTGAGTGGCCAGGACTTGGTCATCAGCACGAGGAAGAGAGCGATTGAGGCAGTGAGGCGCATTGAATCTCCCTTTTCATTGTCGTCGCATCGCTCAGCATCCGCCTATGTCACGGGTCAGATGGTTGCGATCAGAGAGAGTACTGTTGGGGCTCGAGTACCAGAGTTCGTCTGTGTCATAGGGAGAGAACGAGCTCGTGCAGCTCTCGATGTGAACTAACGATGTGCGTTGGCTCGGCAGCTTCGATGAGCGCTAGCGGGCAGTACTGATGGTTCTCTGAGGGACAGAAAGCCACTGTAGTCATGCCTGCCGCATGTCCAGCGTGGATGTCGATCGGTGAATCACCGAACATAATCGCATCCGAAGGGGATACTTCCATCAATTCCAGAGCCCGGTGCAGCGCATCTGGATGCGGCTTTCCGCGAGGGACATGGTCTACTGCAACCACAGCGTGGAATGACTCGAGAATCCCCCAGCGCTCGAGCGCTATCGATACATGACCAAAGCGTGAATTGGTCGCAATCCCAGCTCGTACCGAGGACGCCTTGAACGCCCCGAGTGTTTCGATGAATCCGGGGTAGGGCTCTACGAGGTGCATGCGCTCTTTCACCCGACCCCATACGGATTCGCGGAAGGCCTCCGGCTCTGTGATGGCAAGCTCTCGCAGTACCTCCGCCGTCCTGCGAGAGAAGCACATCTCGATAACCTCGGGGAGTTCGCGATGTGCGCCGAACTCAGCCAAAGCGCCCTGATACGCAGTAGCCCAATGCGGCAGAGAGAAGCCCATAGTACCGTCAAAATCGAAGACTATCCCTTTGATGCCTGAAGTGCCCATATGTTCAAAAGTATGGCATATGAGACGGTCTTTCGGACAGCACATCGCTGCCCTCGCCGAACTCTTTGTGCATATTCACAGGGACCACGATCGGCAATCGATCTCAGCCTTGCGTCGGCTCCGGAAAAACATTCGGAAGCGAGAGATACCGCTCTCCGGTGTCGTAGCAGAAGGTCAACACAGTTGAACCAGGCGCGAGCTCCGGGAGTTTCTTGTTCACCGCTGCGAGTGAAGCTCCAGAGGATATGCCGATGAAGATGCCCTCCTCACGAGCAGCTCTCTTGGCGAATGCGATGGCATCGTCTGCTTCTACTTGAATGACCCCATCGAGGATGCCGGTATCGAGGTTCTTCGGCACGAATCCCGCGCCAATACCCTGGATCGGGTGAGGGGACGGCTGTCCTCCGCTGATGACCGGCGATGCGGCTGGCTCCACGGCGAACACCTTCAGCTCGGGGAAACGCTCCTTAAGTACCCGGGCGCAACCGGTGATGTGACCACCAGTGCCCACGCCGGTAATCATATAATCGATCCCTTCCGGGAAGGCTTTCAGGATCTCCTCGGCTGTTGTGCGCTCGTGCACTTCGATGTTGGACGGATTCTCGAACTGCTGGGGCATCCAACTCCCTGCGATGCTCGCTGCAAGTTCGGTTGCCTTCTCAATCGCTCCGCGCATACCGTTCTCACGCGGGGTGAGGATGAACTCGGCTCCGTACGCAGCCATAATCTTTCGACGCTCGACAGACATCGACTCGGGCATCACGAGGATGAGTCGGTATCCCTTGACGGCTGCAACCATCGCGAGACCGATGCCGGTGTTGCCAGAGGTCGGCTCGATGATCGTGCCACCTTTTTGTAGTCGCCCGCTAGCCTCGGCATCTGAGACCATCGCGAGGGCGATGCGGTCCTTTATACTCCCGCCAGGATTAGAGCGCTCGAGCTTCATCCAAACGGCGCAGGAGGAGCCGAAGAGCCTATTGATCCTGACGTGTGGGGTACTACCGATGGTGTCGAGAATGGTGTGTGCCTTCATGCCTATTCCTTGTTATTCAATGCCTATTTACATGCGTCGAGCGCGGCCTCGAGGTCGCGTATGATGTCGTCCGCGTGCTCGATACCCACAGCAAGACGGATGCCGCCAGGATCGAAGCCGCGCGCGAGCTGCTCCTCCGCCGAGTAGGCGGCATGCGTCATGGAGCCAGGGTGTTCGATCAAGGTACGGATCTGCCCCAAGCTCACCGCTAGCGTCACGGCGTACGCATTGTCCGCGATGAAATCCATCATGCGATTACCCCTCGAACGTGACTCTTCTGGTGTGCTTCCTTTGAGCACGAAGTAAACCATGAAGCCCGGAGCGAAATCTCCGTAGTAGTCGATCATCTGTTTGCGTGCGAGGTTGTACTGCGGGAAACTGGAAAGCCCCGGATATTTCACGGTCTCGACCAGCGGATGACCTTCGAGAAACTTCGATACCTGATATGCATTGTCTTGCTGCTTCGGGATTCTTATCGAAAGGGTCGGCAGGCCGTGGGCCAATATGCTCCACGCTGTCGAGGGGGTGAGGCTGCCCCCGAAGTCCTTTCGTAGCATCACGAGCTTGTTGTAGAACTCTTGGCGGGTGACCACCGCTCCGCCCATCTCGATACCGAAGCCAGAGATGCCTTTGGTTAAGCTGTGTACGACTACATCTATGCCCATGGTGATAGGCCGCTGGGCCCACGGCGTACAGAACGTGTTGTCGATGATCGAGATGATGCGACGTTCGGGCGGGCGGTTCTGATTTATGCGCTCGACAGTCTCCGCGACGGCCCGGATGTCGACTAGTTCGAGACTTGGATTGACGGGGCTTTCGATGTAAACGACGCGCGTATCGTCGTTGACTAGCGGCTCCAGCGCCGCGCCGTCTCTGAGATCAGCAAAGTGAGTTTTAATCCCAAAAGTGGGCAGCCACTGAGTCAAAAGGCTGTATGTGCATCCGTAGAGCGTGCGGTGAGCGATGATTTCGGAATTGCTATTGAGAGCGAATGTGAGTGCGGCATGAACTGCAGCCATGCCCGTTGCATACGTTACAGCGCATTCCCCTTGCTCCGCCAACGCTAGAGCTTGCTGTAGCATGTCGTTGTTCGGATCGCCGAGACGATCATAGACGTAGATCGGATCGTGCCCGTTGGTTCCTCGAAAGCGGCCGACATCCTCGAAGCCTTGGGCGCCACGTTGCGTCGATTCCAATCGAAACGTACTGGATGCGGTAATGGGGGGGACAACTTGAAATTTATAGTCCCAGTTGGAGGTGAAGGAATCTCCGTATATCAGCCGCGTAGGAACCGAATACTTTCTTTCTTCGAGCTTTTTCAGTGCCATAGAATTTCCTCACTACAAAACCATCGCACCTAAAGGTGCTCTGCACAAGTTCGGATTGACATGCATCAACGCTGGCGTTGGCGCGTAACCTCGTAGAGTAGGATAGAGGCTGCACAGCTCACGTTGATAGAGGACAGGGCCCCGCCGATCGGGATCTTGACGACTGAGTCGCAGATCTCCCAATAGCCCTGCGACATCCCCACGGTCTCGTTTCCGAGTATCAGCACCGTTGGTTTCGTCATGTCTACATCGAAGATCACCTGTTCGGCCTTACCGCTGCTCCCGATGATCTGATACGGGTACCCCTCAGATCTGGCCTGTTCGACCCACTCCTTGATCTCCTTGCAGGAAGGGGCGGTTGTGACGGGTAGGGTGAAGAGAGCGCCCATGCTTCCACGTACGACGTGAGGATCGTAGATATCGACAGCATGACCGGTGATTACGATGCCATCGGCGCCGAAAGCGTCGGCGGAGCGAATCGAGGACCCAAGGTTTCCGGGACTACTCGGACGATCGAACACCACCACCAGCCCCTCAGGCTTGGCGGGGATAACAGAGGGTGCGAGTTGACGAGCTTCGATGATCGCCATGATCTCCGAGGTTTCCTCTTTGTCGCTCAACTCTGCTAGGAGGTCAGGGGCTAGTTCCCAGTGGCTCTCTGCAATGTTATTTGAAAGGAGTTCGTCTGCCCAGGTGGAGAGCTTGCGACCGGCAGGATAGAGGAACGCGGATACCGACCACCCGTACTGCACCGCCAGATTGATCTGGGCTACTCCTTCCACCAAGAGCTGCCCGTAGCGCGTGCGCTTGGTGCGATTGCTTTTGATTACCTCGGCTCTCTGAAAATTATTGTCGCGTGTCCGAACTCGGATCAGAGTGGGCGAGGTGGCTTTGCCGGATGGTTTGCCAGGGCTGGTGCGTGAGGGACGGTTCATAAGCTCTACGATTGTCGGCTGTCAGCAGAAGAAGGAACATAGTATCGCGCTTTAAGCCCGTGCAAGCCGCTTATTCGGCCGTAAGTTCCAAAAAGTGTTAGAGAAAACACCCAGAAAGCGCTCAGAAACCCACCTGGCGTGTGTCTGTGTGTTACCTGGTAGAACACGCGATGGTCTTTCGTAAGTTTTTTGGTATTCGCCGCAATCGCTTTTGACAGACTTACATCATACTGATTATAACA
>JBILEW010000164.1:0-4612 GCA_044351885.1 Bdellovibrionota bacterium | reverse complement strand
TGGATGTGATCGTTTGTCACTGGAGGGACGGCGTCCACGCCGTCCGTTATGGCAACAACGACGGAATGGGTCATCGATGGGGCAACGTCGTTGTTGGCGAAGATGGCGCAAGTCATGGGTTCCAGCGCACGGCGACCGACACGGTCGCCCTCCCTTAATGCGTGAGCTTCTTGTACTTGATGCGGTGTGGGGTGTCCGCATCGGCACCTAAGCGCTTGCGCCTGTCTGCTTCGTACTCTTGATAGTTCCCTTCGAAGTACACGATCTGGCTGTCTCCCTCGAAGGCGAGGATGTGGGTCGCGATGCGATCGAGGAACCACCTATCATGGCTTATCACAACCGCACATCCTCCGAAGTCCAGCAGGGCTTCTTCGAGTGCACGCAGGGTGTTCACGTCAAGGTCGTTGGTCGGCTCGTCGAACAGGATCACGTTTCCGCCGGAGCGAAGCATCTTTGCAAGATGCACTCTGTTGCGTTCTCCACCCGAAAGCGCTCCTACGAGCTTCTGTTGATCGGGGCCGGCGAAGTTGAACTTCGCAACATACGCGCGCGCGTTGACCTCTTTGGTTCCTAGCTTGATGAGGTCGTCTCCACCGGAGATCTCGTCGAATACTGTGTTCTTGTCGCCGAGTGTGTCTCGGTTCTGATCGACGTAGGAGAGCGAAACGGTTTCGCCGACCTTGAAATTTCCGTTGTCAGGCTTGTCCTGACCGGTGATGAGTCGGAAGAGGGTGGTTTTACCGGCACCGTTTGGTCCGATCACTCCCACGATACCTCCACGTGGTAGGCTGAAGCTCAAGTTTTCGAAGAGGAGTTTGTCTCCGTAGGCCTTTGATACCCCTTGGGCTTCGATGACAACTTCTCCCAATCGGGGTCCGGGTGGGATGAAGATCTCGAGCTCTTCTATCTTCTTGTCCTGTTCGACCTTCAAGAGGTCTTCGTAGGCGGCGATACGGGCCTTTGACTTGGCTTGGCGTGCTCTGGGGGATTGGCGTATCCACTCCAACTCCCGCGCGAGGGTCTTTTGTCGCTTCGATTCGCTCTTCTCTTCGAGTTCGAGCTTCGCTTTCTTCTGCTCGAGCCAGCTCGAGTAGTTTCCTTCCCACGGAACGCCGTGTCCCCGATCGAGCTCGAGGATCCAGCCGGCGATGTTGTCGAGGAAGTAGCGATCATGGGTTACGCACACAACCGCCCCCGAATACTCCTGCAGGTGGCGTTCGAGCCACGCGACGGAATCGGCGTCGAGATGGTTAGTGGGCTCATCCAGGAGTAGAAGTTCGGGCTTTTGGAGTAGCAGTTTGCACAGAGCGATACGCCGTTTCTCTCCTCCAGAGAGGTTGGTAACGGGGAGGTCTCCTGGCGGACAGCGCAGTGCGTCCATGGCGATGTCGAGGGTTCGGTCGAGATCCCACGCGTTGATAGCATCTATTTTGTCCTGGAGAGCGGCTTGTTTGTCTATAAGCTTCTCCATTTCTTCGGGGGTGATGTCCTCGCCAAGCTTGCCGCTTACCGCTTCGAATTCAGCGAGGAGGTCGGCAGCTTCCTTGCACCCCTCCATAATGTTCTCTTTGACGGTCTTGGAGGAATCGAGGCGGGGCTCCTGCTCCAAGTACCCGATTGTTAGGTTGTGACGGGGATTTACGTCACCACTGTACTCCTTATCGAGCCCTGCCATGATCTTGAGGAAGCTCGATTTTCCAGATCCGTTCAAACCGACGATGCCGATCTTTGCCCCTTCGAAGAACGAGAGGGAGATGTCCTTGAGAACCTGTTTACCCGGGGGATAGACCCGATTGACGCGATGCATTGAGAAGATGATTGGTGCCATGGGAGCGAAGATAGCCCTTTGAGCTGTTTCGGAGCAAGAGCAGTGTCCCGATCAGGGATAAAGTGTTCGGACCATAATTTTCCCTCTTGGATTGTTTCAGAATCGCGGTACAACAAGTTATCGGACTATGGACTCCCTCTCTCTCTAAGGAGATGCGTAGGTATGGGATCGGGACGGCAGCGTGGTGGTGCGATCATCGAATTCGCCTTCGCTTCTTTGGGTCTAGCGTTCTTCATCGTGGGCGCGACCGATATCGCACGGATATTCCAAGCTCGCAGTGCTGTTCAGGCCGCCGTTCAGGAGGGATTGCGGTGCGTCTATCCTCTGGATGCTTCGTGTGGAGCGGTTAATCAGAGTCCGCCTGCGCCGATCCTCTTCGATGTTTGGGTCAGTCAGATCTCTCAAGGCTATGCGATTCAGCAAGAGTTCTTCACGGCATCGGCTCAGTGGCAAACTGAGCGGAGGTGGAGTGTGCAACAAGAGGAGGTCGCGGTGCCGAATGTCACCGTTGACCAGCCGCAGAGATCGTATGTCGAGCAGGAGGTCTTGTATCCGGTCGATGCGCATTCAGTGTACATCGTGCAGACCCGCGGGTTGCCGCGGGTTGGCGGCGGAGACCCGCTCTCTCCAGTTTTTAGGGATAGTAGAACTGACGTGATCGTTGATTCCATCAGCACGATACCGTTACGGAACATTCAAGAGAGCACGCAGTTGGTGCCTCAATCGATCAATGGAGTAGTTCCAGATGATGCGTACTACGAGCGGAGGCTCAAAATCGGAGAGGTTTCGTTCTCGCTGGAAAGCGCCTGGGGAGGTCAAGAGAGCTTGAGTTCTGCTCTTGCGCTCATGGCGAGGCGCAACGCCTCTCTCAACTGCTATCAGAGCCCCATCGTCGCTCAAGGTGGGAGTTCAGTCGTGCAGTGGAACGCCCCAGGCGACCCTGAGCCGTGTGCATACCGTGCATCTGACCCGAGTGCGATCTTCGATGGAGCTGCCCTCAAGGTACCGCTGATGTTTCATGTGTCTGGGGACATAGTGGGTACTCGGGCAGGCCAGGGTAATCCAGGAAAGCTGGTCATGCTGCTCAACTGGTCGAGCCCTACGGCAGGCTCGGGTTCGAAGCAGTTGGGTGGACGACTCATTTCGACAGGTGGAAGGGGAGACCTCGTAGTGCGCGGTGCTTCCTGGGACGACCTTACGAAGAATTCTCAAGATGCTCACGAGAAGGCAGGTTACGCAGCAGAAATCAGCAGCCATCAAACGGTGGGTCCCATTCCGATCGATGCGCAGGTTACCCTGTCGTTCTTCCTGAGTAGTGCCAACGGTCAGACGGTTGCGTGGCAGGGAGGTGCGCTCAGACTTTTCTTCCCGACCTTTGAATTGACGAAGGAGAAATTCTCGTGCGGGTACTCCTCTAATCCCAATCCTGCGGATTGCGGCAGCTTGTCGAAGGATGTGTCGCTGTCGTACAAGGCAGTCAGTACCAGCTCGCCGCTCAAGTTGAATCAAGTGACGAAAAACACCTGTAAGGTACAGCAGCCGACCCCCTTTGAGGCGAGTTCGAGTGCGGTTCTCGAGCAGCTTTCGAATCAGATTGCAAATGACATCACACCTCCTCAACGTAAGTTCTGGACCAGCGCTTCGAATGCGCCTGTCTGCTCGAATGTGAAGAGTGTTTATCCCTGCCCGAGTACGTTGAAAAAGAAGGTGTTGCAAGGTTGCAAAGCGGAAGAGTGGCCGCAGGATACGTTGCTGGCTCTGTGTGGTGTTCCCAGGCCACTACCGAAGGATGCACAGCTCCAGGTTAAGTACGTGAGGTATCCCCTCGAAAATATCTCTGCGACGTCGGGGGAGTGTAGCGGCCCGCCGATCCCGAGCTGCGCTGTTCCGTTCCGTAAGGACGCCGGTAGAGCCGTGGTTGCCGAGAGCTCTCCGTCGTGTCCAACACAGGTAGTGACTGCTCCGGTAGAGACCTTCGGGCCGTACATGAAAAACTCGTGTTCGGACCCGGATTATGTTTCGCAGCTCCAGCGATATCGCGCCAAATACGCTATTCCGATCAGTGCCAAGATGCTCACCGAGACAAAGGCTGCTCCAGATCTGATCACCGAGGTGAAGCCGGTCGAACCGTGCCTCTTTGTGACAGATACCGAGCTGAAAAAGGAGAAGCAGTGCGGAGCCAAGGTTGCCAGTGCCGTGGTAGAGGCGTGTTGTCGCGAAGCTAACAATGACTGTCGGTATACGCAGGCCACGCAAGGACGCAACGGAAGCTCAGGCTCGATGCAGATCGCCTTCAACCAGGCGATAGGGAGAACGGTCGACACGGTGCGCGCTGCATTTCCGGCTGCTAACTTCAATCAAACGTGTGCAGACAACGATCCGTACTGCCTCAAGGTGTCTGGGGATCTGATAGACAACAACGCCAGAGTGCGGATGTCTGCGCAGGTACATGTCCCCTTCAAGCTGCTCAAGGCAGTTGGTTGGCAAGGCACGACTGTCTCGTACGAGGAGGCGCGAGTCCTCGAGCGTTCACGCCTCAGGGGTGGTGATTTCGTGAATTGACGGGGGGTGGTCGATGGTTTCCGGAACTTCCTGTGCCGTTGAAATGCTATGTTCTCCTCCTCAGTAAGCGGCGATCGGTTGGCTAGCTTTTTGGTTACTTAACGCGGAGCGGCTGTTTAGAAAGTCAAGCAAAGGCGAATGCTATCGCTGGATTTTTCTGTCGTAAGTCTCGAACCAAGGAATTGAGACGAATTACGAACTTACGCATAGTAGCGACGAGTG
>JBILEW010000091.1:0-15328 GCA_044351885.1 Bdellovibrionota bacterium | reverse complement strand
CAGGCTCGTTTGATCGACGAATATGTCCGACGTGGCACCCCTAGAATCGAGGAGCTGGTTCCGGTTTTAGGTGTTCACAAGAGCTCTGTTTCTAGGAACCTCGCAGGTCTGGTAAAGAGTGGATTTATGAGAGAGCGCGGGTCCCGAGAAGATTCTCGCCGAAAGATATATACTATAACTTCGAAGGGAGAGAGGTTCGTCTCTCAGTTTCGGTCTCGTAACAGGGCACACTATGACAGGCATGCTACGAGCCTAACTCCCGCTGAGATGAGCGAGCTCGTCGATTTTTGCTCCGTCTTTGCGCCGCATGACGAGTCCATTCCAGTTGTTCGTGTCGAGGGGGAGTCCGACCTCATGATAGTTATGCGTCGTCTCGCCTGTGCGCATGGGGTCGTGTCAGGCGATTATCTCGGGAGCGGCTTGACGGTTCTTCAATTCGTACTCCTCTCGGAGATCTACCACGATGACATGGATGTCGTATCGTTTTCCCGACTGTTGAAGACACCGCACAGTACGCTCACAGAGAGATTGAATGCCATGGTCCGTCGTGGGTGGCTCGATTCGACCCAGAGCTCTCATGACCGCAGATTGCGGCTGCTTCGTTTGACCTCTCGAGGTGTCGGGGTACTCAGGAAGGTCGAACGTCGAGCAGATACGGTGTTCAAAGTTGCCCTTGAGGGGCTCTCCTCGAATCAGCTCCGTAGATTCGAGGAGCTCCTCGCTCGGTACGTAGGGCCGCGTACGTGGGGCCGAGCTTTCTCGCAGCCCGACGATTTCAGCGTGGTGGAGGTGTCGAAGCGCGAGCGGCTACGGCTTCGTAGCGAGCTTCTCGCGCACATGGTGGAATATGGTGACGACTATCCACTTTCCGGGTTTCTGTTTAGTAATGCCAATCGAGTTTTCAAGGTGTGTCGGCAGGGGATTGCGTGCTGCGTGTGCGAGGTGAGTGAAAACGCTCGCGGACGCTTGGTGCTCGTGAACTACCTAAGTTGTACGACGACGGGGATGAAGTGCGGCACTAAGCGAGGGCTCGTGGCTATTCTTGCGCGGGGTTTGGGCCGAGCCGTTCACATAAATGCGGAGTGGCAAGCGATAATCGATGGGCGGGCGCCGCGCAAGAGGCAGCGAACCGCTACGCAACAGCCGTCCTTGCAGCACGCCTCTTCCTGCCGCTAATTCAGGGCGCTTCCACTAATGATAGAAGTTTGATAGGACGCCAAGGGTGCTCTGCGTTCCGTCTTTGACGATGTGCGGTGAAGACGCGAGGTGTCCATGAGGGCATCTTCTCGTAGATGCGCCGCGAAGAACACCAAAATCGTCAGATAGCATGGTGCGCGTCAGTTGCTCGGAGGGGGAATTGCTGGCACTCTAGGGGCGCCGGTAGGGCTTTTCGTGTCATGATGCTCCGACCTTTTCGGCTAAGATAGTCGAGTGGAATCAAAGTTGCCTCTATGGATCGTACTACTAATTCCGAAATCAGACGTACGGTTGGAGATGCCGTCAGAAGTGAAACGGAGTCCTCGAATGACTTCGCTAGCCTGGCAGTGTGTCGAAAGATCGAGTACCTACCTGTGGTCGTGTCGTATCGCAGCGGGCGTGCTCTCCTGAGGAGCTGTTCGTTCGAGTCAGAAGAGGATTTTCAAGTTAGACTAAGCGAGGAGTTGCAACGCCTCCAGACAGGGACACTTCTGAATCCCAAAGATACATCGACGCTCGAGCAGTTTGTACGCCACCTCCAGCAGAAAGACCCGATGAGCCTAGGCGAGGTCGAAATATTTCTAGAGTGGGTTCAGTGGCAAGGTTTGTTGCGATCCGGAGCGGCTCTCGTTAAGCACTCCGCCGATACGTGCTTGACGATCGCTGTTGCGTTGGCAACCCCGCAGACGGTAGCTGGGTTCCTGTCAGGCTCGAAGAGCTTCACTCAATCGAATGTGGCGGAGGCAGCCCACGACCTGAATGGATTCTACTCGTGGCTGCGCCATCAGGTTGCGTTCGGGCTACCAAATCCCGCAGCGCCGGTAATCGCTGCCATTACTCAGACGGGCTCGAGTGCGACTAGAAACTGGCGTCAGGAGCTCAAGAAGCTCTAAGGAAGCGAGGCAAAACCCCTCCCTGCTACGAAAGCGGATCTTGGGCTGCTCTTCAATTTTCACGATGGGAAAAAATCCTCAATGTATCGCAGCGGATACATCTGCGGTTTTTCCCCATCGTTAAAATTGAATATCAACCCAACCTCCACTTTCTCGCTACGGGTAGGTTTTGCCTCGCTTCCCTAAGTATCTCAGTGCTGACGCTTTCGAGTGAAATCGGTTGCGTACCGTTCGAGAAGTGATCGGGCCTGCTGAGATGTTTGTGAACCGCTGTGACCATCAAAGACACCGAGCAGGGCGCCTTTGCCGGCCTCGACCTCGAGAAGCAAAACAGTCACGTTATCTTGAATATCAGCCGATTCATTCGCAATCGCTCGAGCAATCTTGTTGAGCGGGAGGTTTTCCGCTAGGCCGCGCTGGATGGTTTTGGCGTGCTCTGAGTGAGTTATTCCCACGTACTCATTGTGCGCGCCGTCCGTGGTTACTAGAAGGAGGAGGCGGTCGCCTGGTGTGAGCTGCTCTTGTATCCGATGAGTTTTTATCTCTGGCTCGTGGTTGAGGGCACCACCAAACGGCCTGTCGCCGATAGCACGAGTCATATTAATTGAGCCCGTACCCACTACATATCGCCTTCCGTCGAAATCATGGAAGGTCGTTCCATCATGCGCTATCCCCGATATCTGTTCCAGAGAGGGTTTGTGATCCTCGGTTAACTTAAAGACCTGCTTGAGACCTCCATCCTTCCCTATGATTAGTGCAGAGACTGGAGAGTCTCCCAGGTGAGCCGTTACCACGTCGCCTGTCTCAGTTACAATCACTCCGGTAAGGGTCGAGCCGGATGCGTTACACCGAGTGTGCGTGTCGATCCTGCTGATACTCTGCTCGAGAAACTGAGTCGCCTCCGCAGCGCTGAGCGCCGGAAAGCTCATCGCACAATCACGGTCTTCTTGTCCTTTGTGATGGTGGTAGTTATCGACCGCTCTGCCGAGAGAAAGTGATGTCCTATCGATCTCAGTCGTGCCCGGATCAGTGAACCATTGGGTGCCAAATTCCTCGGTGTCTGAGCCAGAGTCGAGGGCGGCATCTACCAATTTGCCTAAGTCGTGCCCCAAGCTAGCTAAAGACACATCGTCGACCCCCTGACACGGGGAGGTAAGCTCATGGAGGTCTTGCTGGTAGTTCGTTATCGCCTTCTGCTCCGCAGTGGACTTAGATCCAACGACAGGAACGTTCTCTTTCTGGTCGGACAGGGCATTGTTATTGGCAGGTACTATTTGTCCAGGCATACAGGATCCCTTGCTCTCTCGAAGATTATGAGCAGGTAAAGCAGTTACGTTGCAGTAGGGGCATGTATCGTGCGCGATAGTACCGGTGTTTAGCCTTTTCAGGGGGTTGGGATAGCTATGCTTTAACTTCGGCACATCTGATCCCTGAGTCTCCATAACTCTAAGGTCTGGAGTGGAGAGGAATGCGCATGAGCGCAGAGACTGAATTCGTACACGAAAACTTCCTGCGGGCTACTCATCAGGTTAACAAGGCTCGCGTAGTGGCACATCTGCTGTCACCGATCCTTTGTGAGATATTTCCCAGACTGTTCGAAAATCCGCCCTCAATCACCGCGGTCAGTGGGCAAGGATGGTCTAATTTGACCTTGCGTATCGACTCTGACACCTCTGAGCACGGATACATCCTACGTCTGTCCCCGCGTCAGGTCGTGCATGGAGCCGATGTCGTGGGTAGTAAAAGTTTGCCCCACTACGAAAAGGAACGGTTCATAATCGAGCGGCTTCAGGGACACGAATGTATTCCTCTACCTGTACCAGAGGGCACAGGAATCCTGTCGCTTCACGTGCCGGGACGAGGAGAGGTCGAATTTGCATACTCACTTCAGGGGCGTCTTCCGTTCCGAGCAGCTAGAGAGGTCGTGTCCAGGCTCGATCGCCGACGTTGCCTCGAGCAGTTGGGGAGTATTGTTCGCAGGATTCACGGAACAGTCGTGCGAGGTTACGGTACCGATTTCGAAGAGGCGACGAGCGCGTTCGGGCACGCTTCATTCGAGCATTTCATGCGATCGAAGATCTCTTCAATAGAGCAGCTTAGCGTGGCGATTAGCATGAAGAGCTGGCTCATTCGACGAGCGGAGCAGCTTGTTTCTCTGAGACCCGAGCCCCGTTTGTATCATCGTGACCTACTTGGGAATTGGGGAAATTTCTTGGTAGACGACCAAGGGAATGTGCGCGGTGTTATCGACTGGGAGTTCGCCGGTTCCGGAGCCGCGTTGCAGTACGAGATCGCCTCGATGTTGTATGTGCTGACGAGAGACGGATCCTCTCCGGAGGAAATTGAGAGCGATCTATGCGCGGTTTTGAAGGGATACGGACTCTCGAGAGAGGAATATCGAGCTGCATTCGAGCGCGAGGTGGAAACTCTGGTGCTCCTGAATTCCGTATCGGCACTGGTCAAGTTCGACGCACTTCGGAAGCATGGCGGGCTCGAAAAGGAGCCCTGGAGAAAGCGGTTTGCTGAGAGAGCAACGCATCTATGCGAGCGGTGTTTTTCCGTAGATCGAGCTGCTTGAAGGAGCGCTGAAAAGGACTCCTTCTCGACTAATCGACGATCTTCGCGCAGCGAATCAGCATTCCTTGGATACTTATCTATTCGCGGTCCTGTCCTTCGTCTGGCGCCGCTTCTGAGCTTGGGACCCTCTGTGAGGCGATGCGGTACTGCTCGCCGAACCACTTCGACAGGTCGTTAAGTTTGCAGCGCTCGGAGCAGAAAGGCGGAGTACTCGGGTCAGTGTCGGTCGGTAAGTCTTTCCCGCACACTTTACAGCTCCGGCCCTTGGGAGCGTCTTTCGGCTTTTTCTCTTTTTCCATCGCCTCGAAAGGTTACCAGAGATGAGAAACAACTCAAGCGCGTCTATCTGGAGAAAAGGTCGGGCGGGGTGAAAAGTATCTGAATGGATGCCGTTTAGGTGCGTTTCTTGATGCGCAGTTCACGGACTCGAGTCGCATCTTGAGCTAACACTTCCAGATGTTGCAAAGTGGCGGGTTTGGAGAGATAAGTCTCGTCCTCGTCAGAGCCAGCTTCGATGAAGAGGATGTCTCCCTCGAAATGATACCCGTGAATACGCCTGAGTTTGTCTAGGAGGCCGAGCTGAAGTTTTTCGTCGAGGTCCGAGAGTAATTTCTGCCAGAGTTCCGGATTGTTTCCCTTTGTGCTCCCGTTACTCATAGATCACCATGCTCTCTGATCATCCAGCCTTTGTTCCCCTAAAAGTCGGGGAGGGTTCTCACGAGCCGTCTCGTAGGACCGCTCGTACGAAATACCGAAGTTTACTTTTCATAGAGTACCGCTCGGTTGGATGTACAACCCAAACACATCAGCCAGTTAAGTTCGTAAAAGACACCTGCTAGGCGGCCTTTTCAAACCAACCCTTACTCATAGTATATATCGGCAGAATTGGTCCCCGAAAGTAACAAAAACGAAGGGCAGCCATATGAGAGGGCTCAAGTCCCTGATAGTAAGTATTTTCTGATGTTTGCGGGTGTTTCGTGGCGGCTGACGTTTACCACTGGCAGCTTTGCCTAGATCGGGCCACCCTCTGGGGTGTATTGGCTTGAATTTCAGATAGTTGGTTCCTTACCGAGCCCCAATGCGTGCTGTAGGCGTCGACCGGTGGCCGCGATGCCTTGACGGTTAAAGTGCTCTAACCAGCTCTTAGATAACCAGCGAACTTTGAGGCGCTCGGGAGAAATATCTGGCAGAGATCGCCGAGGAGGGTGCCGCGTCGTCAATGCAGATACGATGCGCCATGCACCGAACGGGCGCATGGCGCTATCATTTGGGGAGGCTTACGCTAACGAAGCGTCCGAAGCGGTGAACTCGCGAGCCTGTGCATCAGCCTGACGCTGAATCGCTTTTCGCAAGCTATCGCCGTCGAGGTCGAGAGCCTCGCAGATGAAGCGGAAGGAGAGCGGGGCATCTGTCGGCTCGTCATCCATAAGCCATGAACGCGCGCCTTCGCGAACATCGCCGTCTCCGCCGATAAAATCGTGAATCGCCCTTTGGAGAACCGCTGCAAGTAATCGCAGTTCGGGGATCGTAGCACCTGGGGTCGGAACATCAGAATTGGACCAGAATTTCATGACTCGATTGTCCCATCAAAAAGTTTAATTCATTCGAACGCTAGACTGTTCCACCGCCGGATCGCTCTCTGCGCCCACTTTCGTGAGCTCAAAGAATTCGATCACAAGAGCGCGTCGAACATCTCCTACGCCCGAATACTAATCGCCGTCAGTAAGAATACTAATCGCCGTCAGTAATACGACGAATCAAAGCAACCTAAGACCCTCTTCTTCTATGACGTTGGTCACTGATCCTTCCAAGCTCCTGAAGTATGCTCAGGTGCGTATCAAGGGCAGAGTACCTCTGTTGATGAAGAGCACGTCTCCTAATATATGCCGTTTTCAGTCACGCACTGGGACCTCGCTACTTTCCCGACCACTAGAGACACACTTCCCTGAGCTCCCTTCTTCTTTCGATGAAGTGAAGCCGCAACGTACAGTGTCGACGTAGTGCGGAAATTGTAATGAGGAGATACCCTCGCTAAGAGAACTTCGTTCGTCGCGAGCGCTTCCATCTCTGGAGCTGCGCGATCTCACACTGAGAGAGCGAAAGAAGCCTCCTGTTCAGAGACCGACATACTCAAAAACCTCGTCCTTCGGCAAACCGGAGCACGAAGAATAGTTCGACCGGTGTTCACTGGTCAAGAACTTTTTTCATCCGCTAATAATTACTTCAGACGGGTGGTTATCTTGTATTTATGGGGCTGTATGGGGCGGTTCTAAGGCACCTGCAAGGTACCTTCTCCGCGTCGTCAGACACGGCGCAACGTAAGTGAGTTTGGAGCTTCGACGAGGATCCGTAGCGCCAGTGGCGCATTTGAAGTGAATCGAATAATCATGTATTATTCGATGGTTAGAATGGGCTTCGGTAGGCGCTTCAAAGAGACTGTGCAAAAGGCAGATGAGAGGCGACCGAAGGGAGCGGGTTCGGCGGCGTTGTCCTAACGAGCGGAGAGAGTGTGTCTGAGACTACTATGACCAGTGTGAGTAAAATTGCCCCAGGCGAGCAGGCCCGCCGCGAGTTCCCCTTTTTTACCGAGGGGCCGGCTGGATGCTACCTCGATTCGGCCGCAACGACTCAAAAGCCCCGGCAGGTTCTCACTACTCTGATGGATGTGTTGGTCAACTGGAATGCCAACGTACACCGTGGTGCCTACCATTTGAGTGCACATGCCACCGAGCTCTACGATGAAGCGCGTCGTAAGATCGCACGCTTCATAGGCGCGGCGTCCGAGCGATCTATCGTATTCGTGCGTGGGGCAACCGAAGCGATCAATCTCGTGGCCTATTCGTCGGAGCATCTGTTTCAGCCTGGTGATGTGATCCTTCTCACGTTGCTGGAGCACCACAGCAATATCGTTCCGTGGCAAATGTTGGCGAAACGTCGTGGGCTGAAGATCGCTTTCGTCGATATTACTCCCGATGGTCGATTGGACATGGACGACTTTCGGGGGAAGTTGACCTCGCTCAAGCCTCGCTTAGTCGCAGCCACACAACTCGCCAACTCACTCGGTACCGTAACTCCGATAGAGGAGATCGTCGCTCTTGCGAAGGGGGCCGGAGCCTCGGTGCTCGTTGACGGGGCCCAAGGGGTGACACATCTCGGAGTGAACGTAGAGCAATTAGGGTGCGATTACTATGTTTTTTCAGGGCACAAGATGTACGGACCAACCGGGATCGGTGTGCTGTACGGACGTCCTGAGAAGCTCGCCGCGCTTCAGCCGTTTCAAGGCGGCGGAGATATGATCTCCTACGTTAGTGTAGAAGGTTCAGGATGGGCCGAGATCCCGCAACGCTTCGAAGCTGGAACGCCGGCTTTCCCGGAGGCGATAGCGCTGGGAAGCGCGGTGGATTTCTTGGATCGTTTTTCACGAATTGAGGTCGCGCGGCACGAGGATGAGTTGGTGCGACATGCGCTCGACGTGCTTAGTGCCGAGGAAGGGATAACGTTGTATGGGCCGGGTAGTACCGGAGGCAAGCAAGCTGCGGTAGTTTCCTTCTCAATCGATAAAGTTCATCCACACGATTTTGCAACGATAGCCGATTCTCACAATATTCAGATTCGTGCCGGTAACCACTGCGCTATGCCAACGCTGAGGAAGTTGGGAGTGGCCGCAACCGCCCGTATGAGCTTTGGAGTGTACTCGTGCGCCACAGACCTCGACCGTGTAGTGGAGGCAGTTCGGGAGGCGCGGCGCTTGTTCAGTTGAGGGTGGAGATCGGAGCCGCCTTCGGTGTGTCGTTCGTGAAACGAACCCACAATATCGCACATAAATTGTACGTTGCATGTGTCACGGTCACCGCAAAAAGTGACTGTGTCCAGTAGTGCAGGGCCCAAAAATAGAGTCCAACAGCGGTATAGAGGGGAAGCATCCCGCCGAACGTTCTGACCAAGCCCACGAAATGGACGTACGCGAACACTACACTGGTGATCACCGCTGCTGCCCCGAGCCCTAGGTGGCGGATTGCGATTGCATTCAGTACTCCGCGAAAGAAGAGCTCCTCACCGAATCCCGACATAGCGGCGAGAGCCACGGCGAGGCTTGGACGGACCTGCTTACAGAGGGGAACGATGACGGTCCGACTAAACCGGGCGAACACAGAATCGGGGTGGGACTGGCTCCAGCGCCACAAGAGATTGTTGAGAAACAAGAGCGGGAAAGCTGCAGCTATACCGAGTATCAAGAGAAACCACGAGCTGTGCCAACTAACCGACACCTCGAACAGGCCGGCGAAGATGAAGGAGACGATTACGAGAAGGCCTTCAGTGACTATAGCAGCGGTGAGGATGTGATAGGTACTCGACATGCGTGCGTCCGTCCTAGAGGCCCAAACAATCGAACAGCTCTCGAGTGCTCGTGCGGAGAACATCTTGGAGCACCATGTTCAGTTCCGTACTAAATGCGAATCTCGTCGTTGCTGCGTCTTCAGCATGCGTCTCGCATCGTCGTTGAGGATGGTTGGGAAGCTCTAGTATCCCCGTCAGAGTGATGGAAGCCGATGGTCGTCGCACAAAGATCAGGTCATACCCTGAAATGCGTAGATCGCTCACGTTGACTGTAAGATGTGGGTAGCTCGTGGTCGTACCGCCGAGCTCGGGTTGTAGTTTGTAACGGCGCGCTGCGGCCTCGATCGCCAGGTGAGTCGCGATATCCCGTTCTATGTGAGGAGCATACACGCGGGTAACTGGGACGAGAGCGCCGACGAATTGATAGCCGACGGAACTACTAGGTTCCTCTACGTGAAGTCGCAGGGCCATCGGGACGTCTGGAATATTAAGTAGTCGCTGAACCTCTGCTGGGTGTTCAAGAGGGGGCAATTGAAAGGAAAAACAGGCGCTTAGCAGGGGCGCTGTGAGGGCACACAGAATTCGGGCTACATGCAACCAAGGAGATCTCATAATCACAGTACGGGACAGAATAGGGGACACTAGATGTGGTCCGAAACATCCGCGTCCCGATAGTATATGAGCGGCGTCCTAATCGGTAGAGGTATTAGGCGCACCACGGCTTGGTAGTAACGAGATACATGTCTTCGAAGGGTCGAAAAAAGAATAACTCCGAGGAGCAACCACAAGCCGTTGACCTCGGGCTTTCCGCGCTGTTGTCGGGCGATAGTGCCTCTACGCACGCGGCGCTCCCTTCTTCCGAAACCGCTCCCTCGTCAACGAATGAGAGCAGTGAGGCGGCTGTCGAAGCGCCGCTCGAACGAACACTTTCCGAGTTCGAGGAGTTGAGCCAGAACAGAGACTGGGGGGCACTGGTAAAGCTCTCTGAAAATAAGCTTGCTCTAGCTGACGAACCTGAGTTCAGATTGTGGTGGGTCAGAGGACACCTAGGTGCGTTTTCGATGCCGGTCTCATTCCTCGCAGCGCCGCTCGAAGCGGTGTGCCGGCGTGCTCGAGACCATCAACTCTCCGACGATCTCCGTCCTGTGCTAAAGGAGACAGGGGCGTTGGCGCTTGCTCGTCTGAAAGAGGTCGGAGCTCGTGATCAGATCGAAAGCTTGCGGGATTCGCTCTTCGATGCAGGGTTGCTCGAGGTCGAGAAGGACGAGCGGCCAGCTCGCGCCAAGGTCGAGTCGTCACCGAAGGGGTCGCCGACAGCCGCTGCAGTTGGTGTGATACCCGCTGAAGGTGTAGCTCGGGCTTCGCGTGAGAAGCTTGCTAGGTCTGCTTTTAGAGTTTCGTGGATGGGCTTGGTGGCCGGCCTCGCATTACTTATCTCGGTGGGAATCGCTGGCTGGTATTGGTTTAGGAATTTTCTGAGCGTACCGGCGGTGATTGCAGAAGAGGATTTCATCTCCGAGCCGCTCAGCGTTGATCAACTCATTCCACCTCTCGAGCGCCGAGGGGCGGTAGGAAGTTTGAGCGCGCTCTTCTATTCGATCGAGCACGCCGAATCACCTGTAGCAACTCCAGAGCAATCCGCGCCCACAAAGCCTGCGGAAGCCGCTGCTTCGACAGGAGATCCGGGGGCTGCGAGCCTTGGTGCTTCCGGAGGGACCTCTCCCTCGCCGGTACCAGAGAAGCCGAAGCCTTCAACCAGGGATCGAAATCGCAAGGAACGTATCAACACGCGCTCACCCGTCGAAGGACCGGAATTGAAGGAGCGCCTGCGTAGACGTGAGACGCGGCCGCAACGCGACTCGTCACGTGAGCCGGTCCTTCGAGGGCCCGAGCCTCGTATGTCACCCCCAGTCATGGAAAACCGGAATTCGGACCTCTTTGATCCGGGTGGCGTTTACCGGGTCTTGGTTCGTACCAGCGTTCTCGCTACGCCGTCCTACTCGGCCGAAGTAGTTGGTAGACTCGAGCCAGGCGATCGGGTTTTCGTCGAGGCTAGGATGGGGCGCTGGATGAGGCTACGTTCCAAGCGTGGTCGGGGTGGCTTCGTGTTGGCTGAAGATGTAGCGGGGATTCCACAAGACAACATGGGGCGGTAGCTGCACTAAAGAGATGCGGCTGAACTCCTTCAACGGGGCCAATTCCTAAGGAAGAGAGGCAAAACCTGCCACTCTCCTACGTGAACGTGCTCGTGCACCTGCACGTAAACGTACCCGAAACAAAAACCTCACGATGTCGGACACGTGCACGTTTACGAGCACGAGCACGTTCACGTGATAAGTTCAAAAGTGAGACCACCGGTCAGTTTTGCCTCGCCTCCCTAGGAACGTATCCGTCTTTCGAAGCAACCGAGGCTATGGACTGCACAAGCCCCTGGCACTCGATTCAGCCTTCCCTTGTGAGTGCCTCTCGGAGTACCGTGCGTCTTAGTGAGCGTCTTCGTTTTATCGGGTCTTGCGCATGAAACACCACATCCTCCAAGCACTCCTGTGTGTCGTCGGAATCATACATGTATCTGCATGCGGTGGAGGAGGAGACGGCGATTCAGCGGAGGCGGGCACTCCGACCGTTGTTTTCGGAGACTCCGCATGCTCGATCGTAGGCTTTCGAAAGAGCCTCAAGGTAGCCAACGGTGAGGTGTGTTCGGTCGACAGCGGGGCAGATACCTCCTCAATCGTGGAGGTTCAGATCACCGATGCGGCAGGTAATCAGTACACCTGCACCGGTACGGTCGTATCGCCGACCGCCGTTCTGACGGCAGCGCACTGCCTTGCTGAAAATCCTGTGCTGGTCGAGGTGGTCACCACCGTAAACGGTGCGCGTCAACGCGCCTATGCGCGAAGCTACAGGATCCACCCGGATTTCCAGGATTCTCAGGATGGATACTACTACAACGACGCGGCCGTGATCCTAATGAGTAAGGGGCTTGCAGCCCCAGTGACGCCGATCCTTCTGAGCAGAGAGGCTGCGGAGGGAGAGGAAGCTGCGGTCGCAGGATACGGGCAGACGACGGATGGTTCTCCAATAGACGGAGTGCTGCGAGCTGGCCGTGCATCTATACGCAGTGTGACCTCTAACCATATCTTTATCTCCTTTACCGAAAACGAGAGTCACCCGTGCCGAGGAGATTCAGGTGGTGCCTTGCTTGTGCAGGAGGGTGGCCAGCTTTCTATAGTCGGTGTCGTATCGCAGAGCGCTCCGGATGTTCCGCTCGAAGTTATCTGTTCGGTGGGAGACGAGACGCTCTACACCAACATGTTCAATGCGAGCGTGTCTTCGTTTGTGTTGTCGGTTGCGCCTGATGCTGCGGTTCGGTAGGGAGGGGATGCAAAGCCCCTCTGTCGCAGGGTGCCTTACCTCGTATCCCTAACCCCGCCTTGCCGAAAAGCGACCGCTCCTTCCGACATATCGCGTCTGAATCCTTTCAGGATACCTCTGCAGGAAGGGATCATGGCAGAAGTGCTCTATCTTGCCGCAATCGGATGCGGCTACCTCAGCAACTGCGGTGCGCCGTTATGTATCTAGGAGGAGAGTATGAAACTCGGATGGGGCAAAGATCCTGAGAGGAAAAAAGTAGAAGCGGAGGTTGAGCGCGAGGTGTTCCTCGATAAGCTTGATTGCGCAAAGCTTGACATGGATGAAAGGCAAAAGGTCCTGATAGAGCAAGTGCGAGAGGCACGAGAGCGAGGCAATGAGGAGCAGCTTATAGAAGCGCTGGTTCACCTCGATGAGTTGATCCAAGACAAGGAGGAGTTGAACGCTCACCGAACCAGTATTATCGCTCAGATGCAGACTTCTGACATGGATGGCATCAGAGAAGGCGCTGCTCGTTTATCGAAGAAGAGCGCCGAGCAGCACAAAAAAGCACATGAGAAGATCGACTACTCAAAACAGGCTGAAGATGCAGTTACCAATAGGGTTATAGACCGTGAACAACAGGCGGGCAAAAAATTGGTAAATAGAGTAGCGGGCTCGGCGCAGAGGATAAAGAACATGTCGCCCGAGCGTCTAAACAGCCTCCTAGGCCTAGTAGATGCGCAGGACAAGGTAACTATACATAAAGAAACTGACAGCTTGAAAAGAGCACAGGCCGCGCTTGCTCAGAAAGGGGTGAACAAAGAAGAGAAGAAAGATAAGGAGTAAGAATTATGGGATTGCTAGATTCAATCAGCCACCAACCAAATCGCGATATTTTTGAATCACACTTCAACAACGGGATAGGAGCCTATGATCTCGGAAAATATGCCGAGGCAAAGGTGCACCTGGAGTATGCTGCAAAGTTCATGGAGGATTTCGTTCGACTAACCAGAGATCCAGAGATCCGAGGGCTGCGTGAGGAAAACTTAAACGCGATCCGTGCCATAATCGAGGATTGCAGGGATAAGGTGGCCAATCCGCCGCCAGAGACTCTAGTCCTGCCACCGCGGGCCTCAGGTCCGGCGGGAACGGTACCGGTTGCTCAAACATCTCCTGATGACGAAGTTGCTCTCGACGTATCGCAATTTCTCTTCAAAGGAAAGAAGGTATCCTTCGATGACATCGTCGGTCATCAGGATGCTAAGAAGTTGTTGGAGAACTTGATGGTCAAGCCCTTCCTGAATCCGGAGATTGCGAGCAAGTGGGATGCTCCCACAGGAGGTCTGGTGCTGTTGTACGGACCCTACGGAACGGGAAAGACGACCTTGGCTGCTGCGGTAGCTCGAGAGGTTGATGCCGATTTTTATACGATCGAGTCTGGTTCAATTACGAGTAAATGGTTCGGAGACTCGGAGAAATTGGTCAAGAGCCTCTTCGATGGGATCAGAGCACGGAGCAAGCGCGCCGTGATCTTTATCGACGAGTGTGCGGGTATTGTAACCGAGGGTGAGGGTAGTACGCACAACGCGCAGGAGCGCATGCTCAACGCCTTTCTGACGGAGCTGGAGGGTATTCAGAACAGCCAGGGAGAATCGGGGTGCAAGTTCCTCTTCATCGGAAATACCAATAAACCGTGGGATGTGGCGCAAGGCATGCTCTCGCGTTTTCGGGGCAATCTGATTTACATGGGTTTACCGAATGAACAGGAGCGAGAGGCTATACTTGGGATGAAATTGGGAAAGGTCAAGCTGGCCTCCGACGTCAATCTAGCGGATATCGCAGAGCGCACGGATCTCTACAGTGGACGTGACCTCGATGCGATCTGCCTGAGGGTCAAGTCGGCCGCGATGGATAAGAACCTCGCGGATCCGAACTTCGATGCGATCTCGCACGATATGCTACTTGAGGCGCTCTCGAAGTCGCCCAAGGCAGCAGATCCGAAGCACCTTCAAAAGTTAGGAGAGTGGAGCAGTCAGCGTGGCATAAAGATCTCGGGTCCGATGGCCTAGAGGGGCAGCGCAGTCGCCTTTTGCCGCACCGATACGAGGTCGGCGCCTCGGATTCGCGAAGTATCGCATGAATTGGAATTCAAGCGATATCTCGCTCCGCGGCGCCCCTCGCCGGGCGCAACTTGAAACACCATCCGATGAGAGTGGTGCAGCGGTGTAGCTATGAAGCCCGAAAAAATAAAAAGTAACGAAGACAGCTGGAGACTTGTCGACATCAGCTATCGGTAAGAACTTGCGGTCTTCATGACGCACGAAGGAGAGATATATGAGTTCATTTCAGGGCCGTGACAGGGAAAAGGGCGCTTCCGATGTGCCTAACCTGAGCGAGGGAAGCATGCCCTCGGGGCACAAACCCTCCGTTCTTGGATGGGTTGGCGATCTCTTTAGCAAGCAAAGGAGGGATAAGAATTATGTGAATGCGACCCTTGAGAAGCTCAAGACCAAGGAGGTTACACTCAACGAATCAATTGCCGACCTCAAGGAGCAACTTACCACCCTCGATGCACAGCTACGGAAGAAGGATGAGTACCTAAAGACGCTTACTCCCGATACTCAGGCATGGGAGAACTGCCTGGCAGAGATGGAGTTAGATCTCGACGAAGAGAGTAGCCTCAGCAAGAGAATGGGGGGCCTTCGTGAAAAGCTATCGAACGCGAGACGCTTTATCTGGAAGATCGAAGAGGGAATAGTTCTGGGTGATCCTATCCTGGATGACGCCGACAGATTGCTAGTCATACTCGAGGGGCAGACGGTGGATATGGAAGTCAACCGTCGACGGGAAGCCAAGCATGCTGAGCGGGTGCAAAAATTGGGAATACGAGGTTCTAGCAAGGAAAAAACATCGACATTGGAGATATATAAGAGGGTTCGCGCCCGTCGCGGTGAAACGGCGAGCGAGGC
>JBILEW010000163.1:0-4647 GCA_044351885.1 Bdellovibrionota bacterium | reverse complement strand
ATCTGATACAGCGGAGAGGCTTCCGGTTGGCGTCGCTTGTAGTGCTGGAGCTTTTTCTTCTGGCTCTCCCATGTGTATCGCCTGAGCATAGGCGACAAAATCGGGAAAAAGCGGTGGGTAGTTTCCTGGGCGAGTCAGAGAGGGATTCAGAGGAGGCTCGTCATTCACAGACTGGTGAGTGATGCGTTCGGTGACTACGCTACCGGAAGGACAATGCTTGCAACGAGCAGCAGTAGCGGGGTTGCGGCCAACTCGGGAAGTTTCGCTTAGAGCTCTGCTGTGCGGGACATCTACCATCACTGACCAGTGTGCACATCACCAGACTCAAAACGCTTGTGACGGTCACCGCTTGAATCGTGGGAGACCACTGGAGGGCGCCTGCTTTTCAGTGGTAATTCCCGTCACTCGACTTGAGAGACTTCAGTTCGGAGTAGATCTCATCTGAGTGCATGAGAGTAGACCACCTCTTCGAAACGCCGTAAGTCATACGTCTTTTGTGTAGCGTCCTTATCATCACTATACTCGTCTGACCACAAACATTCTCATTTCCCAGGCGTACACTATGGTCAGTACAAGTGCTGAAACGAACAGGCATTCCCCAGACATCGAAGCAGCTGCATTTGAGCGTTTCTGCGGTCATATATCTACCTTTTCTTCGATACCTCCTCTCGCTCTACAAGGTGCCGCTTTAGGATCGATACCTTCTGCTCGCCGGTGTAATACTGCCTCTTCTTTCTTCCCCTGCTCATCTTCATCCTCCTGTCTCACAAACACGAGGATAGTAGGTTATTTCACGCCGTCAAATGTTCGCTTTCCGGTGAAGCACTACAAGAGCTCTATCGCGCCTCTTTAATGTAGAATTGCACATTAGGTAGCTCGGTGCGAAATTGTCAGAACCGGTCGGAAATAAAAGTAGAGTGTTCCAGGGCCAGGGGATTCGATCTGTCGCTTTGGATATGAGCTGCCCCGCTCCTAGCGACGAACTAGAGTGCCGGCACATGACTAAGGAGTTGAATAGAATTATCTTGGCGGGATGTCCACCAACCCGCAGAAGAACGATCGCCCAATATCCAAGGAGGAGATCCGCGATCTTACAGAGCATTGGATCGTCTCGGGATTGTCAGCTCGAGAGATGGCCGACAAGCGCGCTGAGCTTGCGCTAGAAACAGGTATCCCCCTCCAAGCACTGCGCTCCATCTCAGCCTACGCACGCTACCCTGCAACAAGAGCACTGAAAGCAGCGGATCTCGAAGACAGAGTTAGCCGAGACGACCTCATTTTCCTGAGCAGGTACCTCCGAGACTTGCAAGCCTTACCGGAGTACGATTTGCACATTCACGAGACTGCTCACGCGTTAGGAGTTTGCCCGAGATCATTAAGATATGCCGTAGAATTCTACGAGGATGAAAGGAACCGAAAGCCTACGGGGAAACCAGACACACAAGTTCTGCCAGACCATACTCTAGAATTGCAAGAAGAGCCCACTCCCTGCTCCGAGACTCTGGAAAATACATCGAATACACCGACTGCTTCTTCTGAGACGTGTGAACCTGCCGGTATTGTCGATGAACTGGGGACGCTGCACGCCCCGTCGATTACTTTCCGACAGCCGCCAGCCGCGGAGGGCCCCGACGAAGCACCTACTTCATTAACAGGAGACCTCGTCAATTATGACTTTCCGGAGAAACACGAATGGCGAAAGTGGTGGTCTAACATCATTCGGGAAGAGTTTGGTCCCAAGCGTTTGAAGACCGCAAAGGTCGTGTGTCTTCCAGGTCGAGCCGTGGAACCCGAAGTTTCGAAGTATCTGGAGATGGGGATCTCGGCCAATAACATATTCTGTGTCGAGGGAAGCCCCCAAGTGCGTTCTGAGTTCCTAGCGAATGCCGAGCGCCTTGGTGTACGTGCGTACCCCATGGAACTTAAAGACGCCCTACTTCAGCTTGGTAAAAGCGGACATACCTTTGATATCGTCAACTTCGACTTTCACGGACCTTTCTCCCGTAAACAGCACCGTGCTCTTGTGGCAGTGCCGTTATCGAACGATGCGATTATTATTTATAACGCACTAGCAAAGCGCGAACCCAAAGTTGATCAAGAGCGGCTGAGGAGAGCTTCCTCAGGATTCGAGTCATGGACCCAGCAGCTTCACGAAGTAGCAGTAAAGCAGAACTATTGGGACATGCATTGGGTTCGACGAATTGCGAACCAGGGAGTCAACGAGGACGGCACACCACATAGCAAAGGAAGTGTTGCGGACCTGCGTACCTCGGTCGTAAAGAAAATCGCACTCTCGCTGACCGGCTGTATCTGGCAGAAGTTAGACCGCCAGCTCATGCTCGACGTACTCAAGGCTTACCATCGACGCTACGATGAGACGTCTATAAGCACAAAGACTGACAGACAGATCCGAAGAATGATCAGCGGTGGCTATTATTCCTATCAGTCGAAGCTGCCTATTGGAATGGAAGCAGTGCTGGCCATGCTGAAATCCGTCTCAGACATTAGAATCTTCAAGGACTGTGATCCGAAACCACTAGGCGAGGTACTGTGGCATTCAATGTTCGGAGACAGCTACTGGGTGAATGAAGTACGGACCCACCATTACTGGAGCCAGGCCAACTTTAAGGGTGCGCGCTCTCCATTTCGGAGCACTTGTGGGCGGCTGCGGAAGCCAGAGTCAGTGATGGCAGATCATCGTCCTGCTCTTCTGTTTTGTAGTGCACTTATCGCAGCGTGGTATAGGGTTCAGGAGGAGCGCAAGGCGGGTGCTAGCACCATGGGCAACATCAAGCTTGGCGTAATATCTCCTGATGGCCGAGTCTTACCCAACAAGCCCGTGCTACAAGTAAACCATCGGGTAAAGATGATGCACGAGACCGTCGGCACATGGTCGATATCAGTAGGAGCCTTGAGACATGCCATGGTAACAGCCTCTCGCCTCCCCATAACGGATGGGATACATCTGAATCGGTCCTCTAAGAGACCGACTATGAATAGGAAGATCGATTAAATTTCGTGCGAAATATCTGTAGGAGGCCTACTCCGCGTTGAGCACGATGAACATGAGTAATTGTTCCTATTCGTCGACATTTGTTGCAATCTGTTCGAAAGGGAGTAGGTCACCTACAGAGAAAAATGCGAGTGGCTAAATTGCCAAGAGGAAAGTATCCAAGAAGAGCTATCGAAAAGACCTACAGTCGCAAAGATTTTGATAGTAAGATCAATTCACTTTTTGCAAGTAGTTGATCCGCGGTAGTTGCTCTGATCACGGCGACCAGAAACCTCCGGAAAGCGATTATGCGAGGGTCGAGATTGTTAGTCTCCAGCTCCGCGTCAGGGGTTCAAGGAGTCAAGCAGAGTTTGGAAGGGTGAGCTACGTTGTCAAAAACGGCACTTTATATACACCCCTGGCATCCCGTCACCGAGAAAGCGGGTCTAGAAGTCATCAGGCGCCGGCTCGAATACCAGGGAACGCATCTCGATAGAGAGCACTTCGGAAACTACCACGTCAGAAGAGCTGGCGAAATAATTGGCAAGATAGGCGATTTCCCAAGAGGACAAACCGTACGCTTAATCAGGGAGGCTTTAGAGATCATGGCCCGTTGTGAGCACGAGGCTTCGACGCTCTAGCAGCGCGTTATGAGTATCTGCCTTGCTGTGCTTTGTTACATTCACGGTCAGATTTTTTGGGCTGCACCTGCGCGCAGTCTTTAATAAGCGAGCGATACGCCGTGAAAGGGGTCGGGCTTGAAGAAACGATCTTCAACTCTTAGTGAGATCACCCGACAGAAAGCCACGTCTTCAGTCGCTTTCCCGCGCCCTCTGTTCAGTCCCGGTTGTGACGGAGACTGAGCAGATACCCATCGTAGCAAGCCCTTCCTACTGTCGACCCCAGCGTGAACCCAATAATGTAGCCCCACCCTGGAAACTTTACGCCTCCAATCTGAGCCACTATTGCGAACAGGCCAGTGAAAACACAAAAGAAGATCATCGCGTAGACGAGCAATCCACCAACGTACCTCATGGCAGAACTCCTTAAGTTAGAACCAAGTACGTTTCTTCACCCGACTGAACCGTGTTATTGATGTTTTCGCCGTCTTTGTGTCGTAAGCACAGGAAATCCAACCTATTTCTTCGCCATTTCTCTCATTCACCGCGGGCAAGCAAGACAGAGCGGAGTGTGGCTCATTCCCCGTTTTTGGCTACTTAGCTCCTCTTCGGGTGCTCTTCCGAGGGACACGAAGACTGTCGTGGGAGCAGTCACCGCCATTTTGGAGGCTAATCATGCGTCTTTGCCAGAGGCTCTCCTCAAGTCCACTACTAGAGATCACATATTTGCCCACCCGCCCAGTTTATCCTGAACGCGCTCTTCGGTGGGTTACTCAGAATGATACCACTGGAGGGAGCCCACTCATCTCTCCCCATGCCAGCAGTCGCGCTAAGCAAAAGACTACGAGAGCTGCGTTTCGAAAATGTTCAATATCTGGCATTAACGGGGTCTCTGAAGTTCTCGTTTGAGACAAAATCTCGATCGGTCAGGGCACGTAGAAATTTTATGAGAGCCCCCTGCTGGGCCTCATCAAGTGATATTCCTCCTCGAAGGAACGGGTCCACAAGCGGATCGTTACCGATCTTAAACCGATA
>JBILEW010000162.1:0-4701 GCA_044351885.1 Bdellovibrionota bacterium | reverse complement strand
TCCATCCGCTCGAGGTACGCCTGGTCGTAGTTAAGTCGGCTCGTGTCTAGGGCGAAGCCGCTCTTTGGGTCAAACACCAGACGGCTTTTGAAACGGTCCCATAAAACTTGAGTGGTCATACGAAATTCTCCTAGCTAATCAGGCTCCTGTTCAGAGGATATCGGTTCATCGGATTCGCCGCGTTTACATCGTCGAAATATTACAGTCCAAGCCGCCTACCCCCAACCGGTAATCCCTCGAGATTCAGACCTTCACTATTCGGACCCTAGGACAGAACAGATACGCGTCAAAGTGTCCAGTGTTTTCGCTATCCTACCGACCGCAAGGAACGACAGGGTTTGAGAGCGCGAAACGAGACGCCCTCTAACCCCTTTTAACAACCTGATGGTTCACATGCTTATCTCGTACTGTCTTGATACTACTTATTCAGGTCGTAGCGGAAGGATGCTCGTGAATACCGGCTAAGGATAGTGAACCGATTCAAATTCTTACGAAAGAGGTGACAACAGAGACTGGATTAACTGCAACGAGATCATTAAAGTAGGCGACCTGGCATGCGAAGAGCGGTTAGAGACTGAGGCACTGATAGGCCGACATTCCTCATAACCTCTCCAGCAGTGTGCTATGGTGGGAACAGGTAGTTGTGTATAACAACTGTGTGCCCCCGAAACTTGGGGACAGGATTGTTGGTATGTTGAAGGAAAACCTCGTTTTTCTGCGAGAATTTTTACTTGAATTTAAGACGACAGGGGCCTTCTTCCCCACGTCGAAGTGGGCCGCTCAAGCGCTTATCAATCCGATGAGGCAACCTGGCAGAAGCCCCAAAAACATCCTTGAACTGGGGCCGGGAACAGGGTCGGTTACCCTGCCAATAATACGAGAACTTCAGGAAGGGGACAGACTCACCATCTGCGAGATCAACCCGCGCTTCATGAAGGCCCTTAAAGAGAAGCTCGAGGGATGTCCATACTATCAGCGCCACCGCGACAGGGTATTCTTTTTCGAAGGTGCCGCGCAGGACCTCCCCGAGGGCACGATCTACGACATTATCGTGTGTGCCCTTCCCTTCGTAAACTTCGATCTCGAGACGGTAGAGGCAATATTCAGCAAGCTGAGGAAAATCAGTACTGCTGAAACGCTGATGACCTACTACGAATACATGGGCATGCGAAAATTGAATGAGAAGATATCTTCGCGAGAACAGCGTGACCGCGTCGCGAAGGTAAACGGCTTCATGAAGGAGTCAGGCACACTCAGCCATCTGCATCGCGAAAGAGTCTGGCTAAATCTTTTGCCCATAAATATCTACACGGTAAAGCCGGCGGCATAAGACCTACTCCATACGGTCCAGTTCGGGGTGAAATCAGACACTGATTCCGCGTCCTGAAGATCTAGCTATTTACAGCTCGGAACAGGAGCCGTCCATCCTTTGAACAGCGCGAAGCTCTTGTTCAACCCCAAAAAGCGCTCATTGTATATCTCTGCGCCTGGGACCATCTCACGTAACTCTCGCTTGGATAGCAACCTCACAGAGGACACGATCTGGTGAGCACTCCGGAACTGAGATTGGCGCTCAGTCCAGCCGAGACTCATCTTGGTGAGCAACCACGCCTGCGCCTGCCGCGGGAGAAATTGAAAGCCGAGGAAGTGGAAGTGGGGTTCGAGAGGAAACCAGTAGTTGGGAGTTTGTACCCAGTAACGTTTTCCGACCCGAGCGATCTCTTTCATCATGCAACGCTGACCTTCGAGAGCCCCCACATGCTCAATCACCGAATTGGAAAAAACCACATCGAATGCGCCATCTTCAAAGCACGACAGATTTCGGCCGTCCGCGACCAAGCTTTGGAATTTCGTTGCACCACCAGGTTGCGACAACTCGAGATGACTCGCCTCGATATTGGCGACGACAATCGTCACCCCTTCTTCGTCATGAAACCCCATCTGCACCCAGAAATCTTGGGTGCCACCGACATCGAGGATTCGATACGGCCGTGGAATCGAGGAGAGTAGGCGACGAAAGAAAGCAAAACGATTGCGCCTCATCTGATTCGCGAGAGAATTGGGGTTGCGATTATCGGCGAGCGCTCTAAGAAAAAACACAGCTAACTTCTAGTAGAGTTCGGTTTGTCCGTCCAGCATCAACGAGGAGCGCGCGCTCTCGCTCACCGCCCAGGGATCTTTCCCCCGAGCCAAGCAGGCAACCCGTGCCGCACCTTCATGTATGGACCACTGGCCGCGTAGGAGGCCGCCAAGACGAGTAGGCCGAGCTGAGGATGATACCACATCAGCGCTATCAACAAGCCCAACACAATTCGAGCTCTGAATTTCACTCCCGAAAGCCTGAACTGCTTGATGCTGGCAAACTCGATGGTCGAGACCATGAGATATCCGATTACAACCATCGTGACCGCTCCAACCAACAGGGAGATATACGATCCCTGCTGAAACGGTGAGGCATTTATGACAGAAACAACAAACACCGCGGCCCCTGGAGTCGGCAACCCTGAAAAACTCTTGAGATTCTCTGCCGAGATATTGAAGCGGGCAAGTCGGCTCGCAGCGCACAGCGCGTAGAAAAAGGTAATCAGCACGCCGAACTCGTCCGCGACCGAGCGGAAGCCCCAATGATACATCATGATCGCCGGAGCAAGGCCGAAGGAAACGACATCGGAGAAAGAGTCGAACTCGATACCAAATTTAGAGGTCGCATTGAGTCGACGAGCGACTCGCCCATCGAGCCCATCCAAAAGAATCGCAATGAGAACAGCTACGACCGCCTTATCGAAACGCTCAGCAGAGGCGTACATAATCGCCAAAAATCCGCAAAACATGTTTCCTACGGTGACCGCATTGGGTACGACGTAACGTCTGCGATACAAGAGTTCCTTCAACTCTTGCCGACTCATCTTTCTTTCGAGTTTGACCTTCATGTCGTCCCTATATCCCGAGAAGAGAGGCATCCATCAACTATCCGCACTTGCGCAGACGAGCCCGTCGAGACCCCTCTATTCCCAATACTACTATTCCTCATATGGCCGTTGACCAGCGACTGAGCCGCCGGTCCAGGAATCGGTTTTGAACCCTCTCTGCCGGCTCAACTTCACAATCCACTAACCTTATCACAGAGCTGAAACAAGATTCGAGAGCTTGCGGCGCGCCAGAGCAGATAACTGTGGCGCCCGCAGTCAGGGCTTCCTCAATCAGATTCAACAATATCTCCTGATATTGGGCCGTTGTTGCAAAAGCTCCCTCGATGAGTACGAGGGTCGAAGCTCTCCTTAAGGCAGTTTTTTTCGAGCCTCGCTCCTCGTACGAGAGCACATGAGCCAGGGCTGCACAGCCTATGAGGAATCGCTGCTCTGCCGGCGCCAAGACTGCCGGATTCGTCGCGAACGAAAGCCTTCCCTTCAACTCGACAGGAACCCTCGCGAGCACCGAATCGATGACATCGTATGACCACAGCAACTTCTGTGCCTCATCCAAATTATTCTGCATGACTTGGCCCAAAGAACTCTTGCCGATCGGCATCGAAGATACCTGCCAATCGTAGAGCGCCCCTCGGCATACCGAGCAAGGCCCCCTCGTCGAGTCTGTTTCGCCATCCGCACACCCTCGGCATCGGAACCTCCCTTTGGAGAGATCGAGATCATCGACTGAGTACCCGCTCTGTCGAGCAAGCTGCGAACGCGCGAGCCCCTCGGCAAGCGCTCTCTCCAATCCGAGCATCGCAATCACTGAATCGAATCCAGTCTCACGGCAATCAACTCTACGACACCGCTTGATAGAACCGAAGTTGCACACTTCCGAATATTTTCGACGCTGCAAGAATCGCCGCTCTATCTCATCGAAAAGATGAAGAGCCGCTGCTCCCGCCCCTGTCTGCACTAAAGATGCTGCTCCAGTAGGGAAAGAGATCCGCTCCGCCGAAACCGCCCCGATGCACACATCCCGCAACTCCACCCAGTCACGGCCAGATCCTTCACGCAACCGCCTCGAGGATGCGTGCTGTGCTGGCTCGAAAAGAACGAGAGCCGGGTCGCTCGAATGGCTCCACACCTCACGCTCGACTGCGCCCACCATCAATCCGAGCGCTGGCACATCGATGGCACACGTCAAGCCACGCACCTTCGAAAGTCGGGCGCTCACTGTAGCCAGCAGTATCTTTTCGGCAGATGAGAGTAATGCAAGCGGCGATCCGATCGGATAATGGCCGAGCCCAGCCGCAGACAATTCGTGCAGTACGCGAGACTCCTCAGGCGTAAGTTCGAAATCTCCGCTTAAAAGCTCCTCCCCAGTAAGCGCAGCACCGTGACCGAGCGTGACAGGGCCGAACTGAGCGTTGGACACTGCAGCAGTGGAACCGAATCCGTCACAATCCTCACACGCCAGGAGTCGCCCGTGCTCCACATGTAGCCACCCCTCTCCCTTACATCGGGGACATGCTACGGGATCATACAGATCCGCTAGAGAGGGGGCCGTCACTTTCTGATCACACCTCGGGCATCTCCATCCCCCCGAAAGCGTCCCGACTTCACGACCCAGCGACTCCCGCTCTGCAAGATATACCACGACCACCGTGCCACCTCCGCGAGCGAACCACTCGTCGATACTCTCTCGCTGTTCCGAGAGTCGTGAAGCCGGAAACAAGCGAAGGACAGGCTCTCCGTCCCTGCCTGAGATGTCGTCCATTCGAACGATTCT
>JBILEW010000161.1:0-4713 GCA_044351885.1 Bdellovibrionota bacterium | reverse complement strand
AGCTCCATCAAAACCGGCCCACGACAGAAGGAGAAATCCCCGAATTGTAGGATCGCCTCGCGTGCCTCAGAAGTACGCCCAGTCACTTCCAGGAGTTCACATCGCAGCAAAAGAGCCATGGGATTACGCGGCCAGAGAGCGCCTGCCACCTCAACCTTCTGGAGAGCTGCTCGGAAATCTCCCTGGTGTCGAAGCTTGTATGCCTCCATCAGCTCGCCCATCGAACGATCGGCTATCTCCACACTATCGTTCTGAGATGAACCTTCCGGTGGCCCCGGCCATATGCCATCCTCGAGATACCATCGGTAGTCGTCCCACGAGATCCTGAACGCCCCCCAACGCTGATTGAACTCCAGCTGGGAGGTCACCGGGAAGGTTCCCGGCGCACTGTTAATGAGGGTCACCGATCCGTGGTGAAATACGGTCGATGTAGGGACATAGCGACTACACAGGGATTGGGCGCCTGCCTTCAGGCACAGATCGATGTCTTCTAGACCATCGAGCGAGAACGCTCCCAAGGCGAAGAAGAGCTCCCGGGAGATGAGGATGCACGCTCCGAGAAGTGCCTGATAATCGCGTTTCTTGTTGACCTCTGGTGCTGCCGGATGATGCTCGTGATAAACACCGTAAAAACACCCGAGTCCGAACACATACCCTGCGTGGTTGATGCTTTCACCATCGGGATAGACGAGCTTTGGACCAACGATGCCGACACCCGGCTCTTGTAGTTCGTGAAGCAATGGCTCGAGCCATCCGGGCTGGGGAATCGTGTCGTTGTTGAGGAAGAGTAGATATTGGCCACGACTCATCTGAGCGCCATGGTTACAGGCAGGTGAGAACCCGGTGTTTTCCGACATCGTCTCTACCCTCACGAGCGGCCATCGGGTCTGCCACTCTCGCAAGCCGCTCGCAGTCTCATCGGTGGATGCGTTGTCGACTACTACCACCTCGATCGGAATAGCTGCATTCGTGTGCTCTCGAAGAGCTTCGAGACACTCGGCCGTGTAGCGCCACTGATTGAAGACGGGAATTATAATTGAGACCGTTGGAGTCGACATAACCTACGCTCGAAAATACCGAGAATAGTACACCTTTGTTCGTATGTAAGCCTAAATTATCCCCATTCCTTGACCTCTACTCATGGTCGGGTGAACATATTCCCCGGAAGACCACTAGGAAGCGAGGCAAAACCTACCACCCTACCACGTGAAAGTGCTCGTGGACCTGAACGTAAACGCACCCGGCACAAAAACAGCAAGAGGTTCGGGTACGTGCACGTTTACGAGCACGTTCACGTTCACGTGAGAAGTTCAGAAGTGGGACAACAGGTCAGTTTTGGCTCGCTCCCCCAAAAAAGGAAGTCGATATGCAAAATTCCGGCAAAACCATAGGCGTAATCGGTTTCGGGGTCATGGGATCCTGCATGGCTCGGAACCTGGCTCGCAAAGGACATACCGTCTTCGGATACTCCCGTACACCGAGCAAAGTCGCAGCTTTGGCTGATGACGGAATCATTCCTGTCGCCTCTCCTGCCGAACTCGCCAAGCAGACCTCCACTGTACTCATGTCTGTAACGGATGGGCGAGCACTCCATGATCTCCTGTGGGGAGACTCAAATCTACTCGCGCATCTTTCTCCCGGATCTCTGATTATCGATACAACGACCGTATCCCCAAGCGAGGCTGTCGAAGCGAGCGTACGATGCGAAGATGTCGGAATTCATTTCTGCGATGCTCCGGTGACCGGCGGAGATGTCGGAGCGCGCAACGCCACCCTGACTATCATGTGCGGGGGGTCAGATGAGGCGATCTTCAGAGCACGGCCGATCCTGGAATGTATCGGGACCAAGATCGTACACGTCGGTCCAGCGGGCGCCGGCCAAAGAACCAAAGCTGTCAATCAGATCGCCGTTGCCCTCGGGATAGTAGCCATGACCGAGGCTCTGCATTTTGCCCAGGCACAGGGGCTCGATGTCTCTAAGACACTCGATATCCTGCAAGGAGGAGCTGCTGGCTCTTGGGCCTTATCGAACTATGCACCGCGAATCCTCGCAGGAGATCTCGCGCCAGGCTTCGCTGCCAGTCATATGCTGAAGGATCTCAAGATAGCTCTCGGAGAGGCCCTCCCTTTATGCGATCTTCCCGGCACCACAACAGCCACGGAGCTCTTCGAGCGCTTGGTCGAATGCCATCCTGGCGTGGGTAATCACGCGCTGATCGAGGCTTACAAATCTCTGGGCCGTTCCGCTTCCTAGGGAAGCAAGGCAAGACCTGCCACTCTTCCACGTGAACCTGCTTGCGCACCTGAACGTAAACGTACCCGGAACAAGAACATCAAGATGTTCGGGTACGTGCACGTTTACGAGCACGAGCACGTTCACGTGATAAGTTCAAAAGTGAGGCCACAGGTGAGTTTTGCCTCGCTTCCCTGGGGAGAGCGGGCAAAACGTACACATCAGCGGCCATTCTGCGAACCTGGCCGCATATGTTCTGAATCGATTATTACCGACATGTGGCTCGGGACGGATTCCTATGGTAGCGTACGAGCGTCTCTGTTTTGTTGATTGGATTGTATGAGTACGTCGTTTTTCGCAAATATCCCCACAGCAGCTCCCGATGTCATTCTCGGTGTGACCGAGGCATTCAGAAACGATTCCGCCCCGAAAAAGGTCAACCTCGGGGTCGGTGTTTATCAGGATAGTACCGGCAAGATCCCCGTGCTCGAGGCAATTAAACACGCTGCTAAGCAGTGGCTCGAGATCGAAGATACGAAGACCTACCTCCCGATTGATGGCGTAGCACAATACAATTCTGCGACGCAGACACTCTTGTTTGGAAAAGATTCTCCAGTCATCACCGAGAAACGCGCCGTAACTGTTCAATCAGTAGGAGGAAGCGGGGCTCTCAAGCTGGGAGCCGATCTGATCCACCGCTTCTTGCCCAACGCGACCATCTACATCAGTGACCCGAGCTGGGAAAACCACCGAGTCGTCTTCGAGGCTGCCGGTATCAAGGTCGAAACGTATCCGTACTACGATCCGTCCACTTCGGGTCTCAGAAAGACGGAGATGTTGGAAACCTTGCGAAAGATCCCCTCTCGCAGCGCGGTTTTACTTCACGCATGTTGCCACAATCCGACCGGGGTCGATCTCGATCTCGACACGTGGAGAGAGGTCGTAGAGATCTGTGCAGAGCGAGATCTCTTGGCATTCCTCGATTTCGCCTACCAGGGCTTCGCGGAGGGTACCCAAGAAGATGCGGCACCGATTCGGATGTTCGTGGACAAAGGTCTTACCTTCATCGTCTCGAACTCGTATGCCAAATCGTTCTCGATGTACCGCGAGCGCTGCGGAGCGTTTTCGGTTGTAACTGGGTCGTCGCAGGAAGCAGCCGCGGTTTTGACTCAACTCAAGCGAATCGTGCGCTCCATATATTCTAGCCCTCCGTCGTATGGCGCGCAGCTGATCTCAATCGTACTCAATTCACCAGAGCTGAAAGCGCTGTGGGAACGCGAGCTCGGCGAGATGCGCGATCGCATTCACTCCATGCGTCACCTCTTCTGCTCGAAACTGGCTGCCGTCGTGCCAGATCGAGATTTCTCCTTCATCCTGAAACAGCGGGGAATGTTTTCGTATTCCGGGCTCTCAGCCGAAGCAGTTCGTTCACTTAGGGACCGGTATCATATCTACGCAATCGAAAGCGGGAGAATATGTGTCGCTGCCATCAATGAGGGGAACGTTGATTACATCTGCGAGGCCATATCGGGCGTACTCAAAGGGTCCTAGGCGCACCACGTGCGCCCGCCACTGGGCTCTGAAACTCGCTACTGTTAGCGTCGCCCTCCTCTTTTGGGTTGTGCCCTTACAGGCCCAGGAAACCTCTCCTAGTCCTGCTACGGAATTGCGGCTTGAGCCGATAGTATACGGTCTTGACCAGCCCGTGGGGCTAGCAGTCGCTCCCGGGCAGAACGATCGCATGTACATCATCCAAAAGGGTGGACTGGTGAAGATATTTGCAGACGGTAAAGTTCGCCGTTCTGTATTTCTCGATATCGAGGATCTAGTCAGCACCGGAACGGAACAAGGGCTCCTAGGGCTCGCCTTTCCGCCGTCGTATCCGAACGACAACCGAGTCTTCACGTACTTCACCGACCGTCAAGGCGATTCGATAATCGGAACCTTTACACCCGAAAGGGAAGATCGGCTCGACGCAGAGTCACTCTCCGTCGTACTCAAGGTCGTACAACCTGCCGCCAACCACAATGGAGGACAGCTCGCGTTCGGACCAGACGGATATCTGTACGTCGGATTCGGTGACGGAGGCGGACAGGGAGACCCGTCAGGAAATGCGCAGAACAAACGCTCCATGCTCGGTAAGATCATCCGGATTGATGTTTCCGGCACCGGGTCTTACAAGGTACCCACTGACAACCCGCTTGCGCCTGGAAACCATTTATTAGCCGAGATCTGGGCGCTCGGGTTTCGAAATCCGTGGAGATTCTCCTTCGACCGAGTCACTGGCCGACTCTTTGTCGGAGATGTCGGGCAAAACACTCGCGAAGAGATCGATATCGTCGAGCGCGGCAAAAACTACGGGTGGAACATCTTCGAAGGAACATCGTGCTTCAAGCCTCCATGCAACGCCTCGGAGTTTACACCTCCGATAGCGGAATACTCTCGAGACGAAGGGGTGAGCGTTACAGGGGGCTTCGTAT
>JBILEW010000142.1:0-7072 GCA_044351885.1 Bdellovibrionota bacterium | reverse complement strand
GACCCCTACAACCTGCAAGCCTCCCGCCATGAACGCGTCGGTGAAGGAGCACGGCACATATACTATGGGAGGTGCGATACCTATCCTGAAGGCTGATTCCTCTCCGCCACGCCCCTCGACCACATCCAGCTCGGCGAATCCTGCCTTAGGCGTTACGGTTATTGTATTGGGCTCGTAGCGTGAGGGCTCTCCATCCTGCGTTTCGTAGATCGGTCGTTCTATTACGAAGGTGAGCGGTTTACCTTGCGACGAACGAACGACATCGACCAGCTCTTTGTATGATCCCACGACACGCCCATCGACCGTAGAGACCTTGTCTCCGGGCTTCAGGCCCGCTTTGTCACCGGGCAATCCCTTGGTGATACTCCCCACCACAACCGGGTTACTCTGCGACTCAGGAAGACCGTTAACGTAGAACATCCCCGTGCCGAGCACCCACGCGAAGAGGAAGTTCGCCAGCGGTCCAGCTAGCACGATAGCGCACCGCACCAGATAGGGCTTCTTGAGGAACCACCGACTTTGATCCGCGAGCATCGCACTCTGCGCCGGGGTCAAATCCTCCTGACTGCCCTCAATCGGCGACGCCCCGCCTGCTTCACTGAGGGGCTCGATCTCTCCGGTGAGGAGACGCGGATCATCTCCGGCCATTCGCACGAACCCACCCAGAGGAACAGCCCGTAGGGTATAGGTGGTTTCCTTACCTTGAATCTTGAACAGCGGCTTACCAAAGCCCAGGGCGAACTCGAGCGCCCCGACTCCGAACAGCTTGGCTATCAGGAAGTGCCCCAATTCATGCACAAATATCAGAACACCGAGGACTGCGAGTGCAGCGCCGAGGTACGGAACCCGTTCGAACAACTCCTGAAACCGCTGCATAAGATCGTTGATACTCATACCCCTACTCTCTGATACTCTGCGTTCGATGTCGAGCCCACTCCGTCACGGCCTCGCAGTTCTCCCGTAACTCGTCCAACGTCTCATAGCTTTGGTGACCGAACGTATCGAGAGCAGCGTCGACCACCTCGTATATCCCGCGAAACGGTATTCGACGGCCCAGGAAGGCGTCGACCGCAACCTCATTGGCGGCGTTCAGAACCGCTGAAGCTCCTTTGGCACCCCTGAGACATTCGCGCGCACGCTCTACCGCGGGGAAGCGCTCATTATCGACCGGTTCGAAGGTAAGCTCCCTCGCGGCGACGAAGTCAAGCGGACGCATCACCGCACCGAGACGCCCCTCTGGAAAGGTAAGGGCATACGCTATCGGTCCCTTCATATCGGGAACCGAAAGCTGAGCCAGGACCGTGCCGTCGCGGAGCCTCACCATCGAGTGAACGATGCTCTGAGGGTGAACGATCACTTCGATGGCATCCGGCGCGGTATCGAACAACCAGCGCGCCTCTATCACCTCGAGCGCTTTGTTCATCATCGTTGCCGAGTCGATCGTAATCTTTGCCCCCATGTTCCACTGCGGGTGTTTGAGTGCACGCTCGGGAGTGATCGAAGCGAATTCAGCGGCAGGTGTCGTGCGAAAGGGTCCACCTGAGGCGGTAAGAATGAGCGACGTAACATCCTCTCGCTTGCCCCCCTGAAGAACCTGAAATATCGCAGAGTGCTCGCTGTCGACAGGAATGAGTCGCGCTCCGTGAGCCGCGGCTTTTTCGAGCACGAGCGCTCCAGCGACTACCAACGATTCCTTGTTGGCGAGAGCGACATCCTTGCCACTTTCGAGCGCCGCTACAACGCTTGAAAGACCGGCCATACCGACTACGGCAGCCAGCACGATCTCAGAGCGGGCTGCCTTGATAGCTGAAGAGATCTCATCTTCCCCACACACGAGCTCCGTTTTATCCCAGCGCGACGCACCTTCGGCGAGGCCGAGCTCGCGTTGCAACTCTCGGTACCCCTCCACATCGGCTATACCAGCAACGGCGGGACGAAACTCCCGTATTTGGGCGGCTAAAGCTTTCGCCTGCCGACCTGCCACGAGAAGATCAACCGAGAAGCGCTCTGCATGTGTCCGCACCACCTCGAGAGCAGATACGCCGATAGAGCCCGTAGATCCGACGACAGCGATGCGCCTCATGTCATCTCCAGGAGAGGCCCCACACCATGAGGGCGACGAGCACAACGGGAGCGGCGCCTATCATGCCATCGAATCGATCGAGAATGCCGCCGTGTCCTGGGAAGAAAGAACCGGTGTCCTTCACCCCTCGAAGACGTTTGAGATACGACTTCGAGAGATCGGCGGCCTGCGCTGCACACGTCGCGATCAGCGACAGGAAGATCAGGCCCGTTATTCCCGGCCCGTCACACACGAGAAGTCGCCAGAAGACCACCCCAGCAACAGTGCCGATCACGAGACCTGCAATACTCCCCTCCATCGTCTTGTTCGGAGAGAGCGCAGGAGCCATCTTGGTACGACCCAAGGAACGCCCAACGAAGTAGGCTCCGGCATCGTTGAGAGCAACGACTGCGACCAACCACCACAGGATCTGGATGCCATTTGCAAAGCTACTCAACAGGATGAGTTGCGGAGCACTGATAGCCACGAGTAGGAATGCCGGGCCGTATCGACCTCCCTCACGCGCAGCGTCCTCGAGACGTTGGCGACCATCGAGTACGTGGAAGATCATCAGAGCCTGTGCGCTGAGCAGTAGCGCCCCGTACACAACCTCCCACGACATCGGGTGCCCGAGCACCCCCTCTATCGAGACGTAGATCGCTGCTAGGGAAGGAATTACGAGGATGACGAACGAAACGAAACCCGCGATCGGCCGATACCGCAACGTTTCCGGATCGCGTGCGAAGAGCCGCACGACCTCGAAAGTACTTAATACCGCAACCGCGCCGGTCCACAGCACTCCGATCAGACGCCCATAAGGGATCGTAATCGCGAGAAACGAGAGTACGCACGCAACCGTGAGCACTATCAATGCAGTGAGCAATCTATCCTTGAGAGACCCATTGTGCTCGAAGGTAAACACCCCTCGAAGGGTTTCAAGAACCGGTAATTTGCTCTTGGGTGAGTCCGAAGCGGCGGTTTCGTCCTGCGAAGACATTGAGGCACCTGTAATATTCATCACGTGAAAAATCGGGCCACAACGTCGGAGAGACCACGATCTCCGAGTAGGCCAACTGCCACAGCAAGAAGTTCGATATGCGCGTCTCGTCGCTGGTTCGAATCAGAACATCGGGATCTGGCACATCCGGGAGGTACAGAAAGTCTCCGAAGGTCTCTTCAGTGATTGCATCTGGCGCAAGCTCACCTGCGGCGATCGCCTGCGCGATCTTACGCGTTGCTTGCACGATCTCGTCCCTCCCCCCGTACGAGACAGCAAGGATCAGATCCATTCCATCCATCTGCGCCGTACGCTCCTCGTTGCGCTGTAATATCTCTCGCACAGAGGTGGGAAGCCGAGAGAGATCTCCCATCGCCCGCAAGCGGATTCCGTTCTTGAGCAACAGTTCGAGCTCGGATTCGAGGTACTGCACGAAGAGCTGCATGAGTCCGCCCACCTCGTCCTGTGGCCTACGCCAGTTCTCCGTCGAAAAAGCAAAGAGCGTGAGGTACCGGATCCCGAGCCGACGACTCTCCTCGACCACCATCCGAACGCTCTTTGCACCGTTACGATGCCCCTCTACTCGGGGCAAGAAGCGCCGCTTGGCCCAACGGCCGTTGCCGTCCATGATGATGGCAACGTGCTTGGGCAGCACCGTCGGCACATCAACGGAGAACCGCGCCGGAGCAGCCGCGGCTACATCTGAATCAGCTCCGTTCCTCGACATCCGATACTTCTCCGCTTGGCGCTACGCCCAGACTCAGACATGGAGGTGTCACACCTCCATCATCTCCTTCTCTTTGGCCGCTGCTGCCACATCGACATCCGCTACGACCTTATCGAGAATCTTCTGGATCTCTTCCTGCATACGGCGGGAATCATCCTCGGAGATCTCCTTGTTCTTGACCTGCTTTTTGACGCCCTCAACCTCGTCTCGACGCAGATTACGGAGAGCCACCTTGGTCTCCTCCGCCATCTTGGAGACCTTCTTGATCATCTCTTTGCGGCGCTCTTCGTTGAGGGAAGGAATGACGATCCGAATGAGCGACCCGTCTCTCGACGGATTCAAACCAAGCTCTGATTGCTGAATCGCCTTCTCGATCGATTCTACCGCCGAGCCATCATACACCTGAATGGTGAGCATGCGCGGTTCAGGCGCGGCTACCATACCGAGCTGCTGCAGAGGAACGTGCGAGCCGTAGTAATCTACGTGCAAGCCCTCGAGAAGCGCTGGCGTAGCACGCCCCGTTCTCAAACGACTAAGTTCCTTCTTGAAGTGCTCGAGGGTCTTCGAACACTGCTGCTTGTAGTTGTCGAATTGTCCACTCATACGACTAGACCTCTCTTTTCTCGTTAAGCGTGATCATCCTTGAACCAGGGTGCCGACCGGCTCCCCACACACGATTCGGCGCAGATTTCCCTCTACCCCGATGTTGAAGACGACGATCGGGAGGTGGTTGTCCATGCAGAGAGAGATAGCAGCGGTATCCATGACCCGCAATCCCTGCTGCAGAACGTCCATGAAGGAGATCGTCTGATAGGGCTTAGCGTTGGGGTTCTTGACCGGATCGCTGTCGTATACTGCGTCAACCTTGGTGCCCTTGAGTAACACCTCCGCTCCCATCTCCATCGCTCGAAGGCTTGCAGCCGTATCGGTCGTGAAGAAGGGGTTACCCGTACCGCATGCAAACACGACCACACGCCCCTTTTCCAAGTGCCTCGTGGCGCGACGTCGGATGTAGGGCTCCGAGATCTGACGCATCTCAATCGCCGAAAGCACACGTGTATAGACACCCTCCGCTTCGAGCCTGTCTTGGAGCGCCAAGGCGTTAATCGCCGTCGCCAGCATACCCATGTAATCGCCCGTCACGCGCTCAATGCCCTGCGCACCTCCACCCTGCACTCCACGGAAGATGTTACCTCCGCCGATGACAACTGCTACTTGAACACCGAGCTGAACTACTTCGCGAATCTGCGCGACGAGCGTCTTGATGATCGCCGGATCTATCCCCATGCCCTTGTCCCCGGCAAGGATCTCTCCGCTCAACTTGAGAAGGATGCGTTTGTACTTAATCTCTGACATGTTCTCCGTACGGTTATCCGAGGCCCCAAATAAATGCGGCGGGTATCTCTCGATCCCGCCGCACGGCGCGCACCCCTCCACGAAACTAAATGGAGCGGGGCGCTATGAACTACTTGTCACCGACCATGGCGGCAACATCTGCTGCGATGTTGCTCTGGGTCTTCTCGATCCCCTCGCCTACTTCGATGCGCGAGAATCTGCGGACGGAAACCTTCTCTCCACACTTCATGCTGATAGCATCGACGAGCTCCTTGATGGTCTTCGACTCGGTCTCGTCCTTGATGAAGATTTGGCGAAGCAGGACATTGCCCTCGAGGAACTTCTCGATCTTTCCGGGAAGGATCTTGTCGGCCTTCTTCCTCTGCTCCTCGTTGAGCTGCTCCATGAGGATCTCCTTCTCCTTCTCGAGAATCTGCTCAGGCACATCCTCGACCGAGAGAAAGCGCGGCTTCATCGCCGCCACGTGCATAGCGATGTCGCGCGCGAGTGCACGGAATTCGTCACCACGCGCTACGAAGTCGGTCTCACAGTTGAGCTCGACTACGGCTACTACCTGGTCACCAGGGTGAACGTACACACCGAGCGTACCCTCGGCAGTCGTCTTCCCTGAACGTTTTTCGATGTCCTTGAGCCCTTTCTTACGGAGCACCTCGACAGCCTTGTCCATCGAGCCCTCGGCCTCAGTCAAGGCAGCCTTACAATCCATCATGCCAGCCCCGGTCATCTCGCGGAGCTTCTTAATCATCTCGCTGGTCACTTGTGACATACAACTATTCTCCTGAAATTAAGTATCGATTCAAAACAGCTACGTGTGCAGTTCGAGGCGTTCACCACACCCCTGCGTCGGACGCCGTGAGGCTCCAGGGGTGCAGTGAATCTGTCCGGAACGTGCCTACGCTACAGCTACGCCACTCTCGGCAGCCGAGCTGACGTGGCTACCATTGGCAACCTCAGGTCGGTGAGTCTCTGCGCCGTTCTTGGCATCACCCGGGAAGCGCGCGTTGTAGATCGCACGACCTTCGAGGATCGCGTCGGCAAGAGCTGACATGAAGAGCTTGAGAGTACGGCTAGCGTCGTCGTTCGACGGGATCGGGAAAGCAACCTTTCCTGGGTCTCCGTTCGTGTCGACGAGAGCAACGACCGGGATGTGGAGACGTGTAGCTTCAGCTATTGCGATCTCCTCCTTGACGATATCGATGACGAAGATCACATCTGGGGTCTTCTTCATGTTACGGATACCGCCGAGGTTAGCCTCGAGCTTCTCGAGCTGACGGCTGATGTCGAGACGCTCCTTCTTGGCGAGACGAACTTTGGAGTTCTCTTGGTTCGCCTCGGCGAGGAGATTCTCCAGCTTACGCATACGCTCGATGGAGTTCTTGATCGTTTGGAAGTTGCTCAAGCAACCACCCAACCAACGCGAGGACACGAAGAACGCACCACATCGCGAGGCCTCCTCCTTCACGATCTCTTTCGCCTGCTGCTTCGTACCGACGATCAGCACGTTACCGCCGAGCGATACACGATCGACGATGTACTTACGAGCGATCTCCCACTTCTTGAGGGTCAGATCGAGGTTTATGATGTGCACACCGTTACGTGCGCCGTAGACGTACGGCAGCATCTTGGGGTTCCAGCGCTGCGTCTGGTGACCGTAGTGAGCTCCGGCGTCCATCAAGGTTCGGATCGTGATCGGGGTGCCAGGTTGAATGGCGTTAGGCTGCTGAGCAGCAGTGTCCTGAGTATTTGACATATGTTTCCTCTGTCTTAGTTTGACCTCCCCGCCAGCGAAGACCCCCCTTGCGAGGAGCACTAAGACCGCAGCGGGTGCGTTAAAGTTCCGGCGGGTTATAGCACCGTTTGCCGATCACTGCCACCCTCGCCACCCCACTCGCCCGGGGGCACCTTCCCCGTAACCAGATATTCCTCCGGC
>JBILEW010000131.1:0-8536 GCA_044351885.1 Bdellovibrionota bacterium | reverse complement strand
ACCCCTAACCATCTGAAATCAGATAGCTTGTCTGATGAACCGCCCCGTCTGGCAGCTCGCGTGTAGTGAGTGGCGTTGCTAAAGCACCCGATCGGAACCAAACCCAACAGGTGATCGGCGGATTGAGCACCTGAGTACACACCTTTGCGCTAAAAAAGTGAACAAGCGAGCGCGACTAGCACTGAAGCTTTTGATATTTTTATGAAGTGGCGCTCGTCAGTCGAAAGGACCAGACGCGTCAGGTAGTAAAACCAAGGAAGTAGTTCATCCTATGCAGAAGCTCATTCACATCATCGTCGATTACGCACCTGGAGACCTCGCCTGCGCAGAGGTCGTATCCGCACTCGCTGCCAAGATCCCCGCCGACTACCACTGGCACCTCACCTCAGTGTCGAGCTTCGACACCGTTTCGACGGGCTTTGCCGTGGCTCAGCTCGGTCTTCAGAGCGAGAGCCTCCGGCCGCAAGACACCCTCATCTACGCCAATTGCGCCCCACGTAAGGATCGTCGCGAAGCACGCACCAACAACGAGGGCGAGGGCTTCCTATACGGCGTACTACGCAGTGGCGTGCGTGTGATGGTCGTAAACGCCGGATATTCGCTCTCCTTCGTGCGCAACGATCTGGAAGAGCTCTGGAGCATGAAGGTCGATGTGGGCGGTTCGCAGTTCCGCTCGCGCGACAACTTTCCGCAACTCGTTGGTCAAGCAGCGCGCGGAGAATCGACCTTTTTGGTCGAGAGATTGAATCCAGCCGATGTCATTCCCGAGGCCCCGCACTCTTCTGTGGCTTACGTCGATTCCTTCGGAAACCTCAAGAGCACGCTGCGTGATGGAGATCCAGAGGTAGCAGCCCTGAAACCGGGACAGCGCGTCCTGGTGACGATCAACGATGTCGAGATGGCTGCAACCGTCGCCGCTGGAAGCTTCAACGTCCAAGAGGGCGATATAGCGTTCGCTCCGGGCTCGAGTGGACACGGGCGCAAGTATTGGGAGATCTTCCAACGCGGTGGCTCTGCGTGGGCGACCTACCGTAAACCTCGCCCTGGGGCCAAGATCACCATAAAGGCGTGAGCACCACGCCTCGACGAGGCTCAGGGAAGCGAAGCAAAACCTGCCACTCCACCACGTGGACGTGCTCGTACCAGAACATCTTGATGTTTTTGTTCGGGGTACGTTTACGTTTACGTTCACGGGAAAAAAGTCCTATGTACCGCCTAAAGCACGTGGTTATGCTGTCTCAGTGCAGCAGCACACGCCGCTTTGAGCCATTCGACTCCTATCTCTAAAGCTTGGGATCGGTGACGTCGATGGACCACTTTAGAACCTAACTTCGGTCAGGTACCACCCCCAACCGCAAGGAATTTAAGTACGAAACCCTAAAGCTCTGGGCACCTCCTACCGATTTTACCTATGTAAATCCTTGAATACAGGCACCCCGTGAGCACACAGTTCGAAGCACTCATAGTCGACCCCGACCCTGAGAGCCGCATGAGGCTAAGGCAAGCGACGTCCGTATGCGGAGAATTCACCTCGGTCAAACTGGAGTCTTCGCTGCTCGAAGCGCTCAAGATGATGCGCGATCGGATGACCTGTAACGTAATCTTCATCTCTCAAACCTTCGAATCGGACCAATCTCGTGAATTCGTGAAGATGGCCCGCGAGACCCCGTACGGACAGTACGCCGCGTACATCATGGTGCTCAACGGTTCACAGCAGAACCGAAGTGGCGTTGCCACTAACGTAACGGGAGGCGTCGATGGCTTCCTCTTTCAACCCTACTCTGTCGAAGCCCTCCGCGAGACCACAGCGATTGCTGCAGAGGTGCGTGCAAAGGCTACTACTGCGCGAAAAGTCGCCTCTCGAAAGCTCCTGGCAGACGCCATCGTCCCACAAGTCGAAAAGCTCTTCGGGCTAGAACTGGTCGGCAAACCGAGCCCTCAGCAGAAATACGAATTGAAAGCGGTGGTACGCTCACTGCGCGACGCCTACGAAGACGAACGCGACTTCGCCAATGCACTTGCTGACCTCTTTATGGCGGTTCCACCACCGAAGCCTCCCTCGGAGGACGACCTTTCACCGATCGCCAGACGTCGAAGGCTACGCTTGCAGGAAGCCAAGCGACGCGAAGAGGAGGCGGCACTGAAAGGCGAGGACACTCCGGGGAAGAAGAAGGGACAAGGCGGTTATTTCGTTCGTCGGAAATAGCTTTAATTCGGAGAGCTGAAACGACTGCTGCATCACCTTAAAACTCACTGATACGGCCCTCCTGGCTCAAATCCGCACTCTCCTCTTTAGAATCGTCCAGATGCTTTCCAAGCTCTCCCCTAAGGAAGCGAGGCAAAGCCTACCTGTGGTCTCACTTTTGAACATGCCACGTGAACGTGCTCGTAAACGTGCACGTGCCCGAACATCTTGATGTTTTTGTGCCGGGTACGTTTACGTTCAGGTGCACGAGCACGTTCACGTGAGAGAGTGTCAGGTTTTGCCTCGCTTCCTTAGAGTGGATAAGAGGCCGGGTATTGCACAAGGAGGCCAGTGACAGGGCCTTGAACGGAGATTGATCGCAGGCTCACGCGTACAGTCAACAAAGAGGACAGTGAGATCAGCGAGGGGTAGAATACCCGCTTTCCCCCTACTCCCCCTCCTCGGTGCTCTCGCGGCTCTCTTTGTGACCACACTTCTGTAGAGAGGCGCCAGCAATAGAATATTACTTAGACCGAGTCCGTCCTCGTGTGCCACGTACAAGATCTCAGGGCCTTCGTATCACCAGGCCGCTTCCACGCGCTGCACCTTCGAACGCTCGCAAAGCTCGCTCACCATCCTCTCCTAAACAGAGGCTCCACTGATTGACGTACAGATCGACGTGCGCCCAAATGACGCGGTCGTCCAACTCTTGGGCATGAGCTTTCATGGTTGGTAGCGTCTCAAGACGATGTGCAACGGCATACGCGATAGAACGACGAACGAGTTCGTCGAAGCGGGACCGCACCTCTTCCGGTAGCGAGCGATCGGCTACGATTACTCCGAGAGGCAGGGGAAGCTGCTCAGAGCGTTCCCACAACTCACCGAGATCGGCGACAAGGGTCAGCCCGTGATCACGATACGTAAAGCGACCTTCGTGGATGACCACCCCGTAATCCGCTTCACCACGCTCGAGCGCCGGCATGATATCGGAAAAGATACAGTGCTCAACCCGAGTGGCGAGTGGAAAGAACTTGTGCATTAGGAGATACGCAGTGGTCGTAGCACCCGGACAGAGAACCACGGCATCCGCTGATAGCGGCTTCGCACGCGGACCAGAAAGCAGCAAGGGACCTACTCCAAACCCGAGCGCCGCTCCAGCAGAACACACCTCGAAGCGACTACTCGTAGCAACGGCTGTCGCCGCACTCGCCTTCGAGAAATGAAACGCTCCACGCTGCAACCTCTCATTGAGTTCCTGTATGTCGTAGAGTTCTATTGCGAGGTCGAAACCTCCCGTATCGAGCTTGCGCTCGAGTAGTGCGTGAAACATAAAGGTATCGTTTGGGCAGGTGGAGATTCCGAGTGTGTAGTTCATAGCGAACGCTTTCACATGAAGAGCTGCTTCACCCAGCGGACAGCGCGCGCCACGAGGTCCTTCTCTTCGCGTCGAGGATCGAACAGACTCATGTGGACCGTCGGAATTGATACCGCCGAAGGAAGGTTTTCACGAAGCATGTGATCGATCAGGGCCCGATCAGCATACGGAGGGACCTTGCAGAGCATATTCACGATTCCCCGCAGCTCGGTTTGGTCGAATACTGCACTGCTTTGAGGGAGTAGCATGGTTCCATGAAGTCGCCCGAGCGCAGAGCGCTCGCCCGCGCTCACCAAGAACTCCTCCACACCGAATGGGCTAACTACGAGGGTATATACTGGTACGTCATCGCATCTACCATCGGAGCCAGCGTTGATCGAGAGCGCCCATCGCTCCTCCGAGAGGGGATAGACCTTCCACGGAGCTACGCGCGACAAAACACCCTCCTGGAAGGTCCCCGCGCCCTCGAATACCCGCCACAACGAGTCGGCTAGCTGGGTGAGCGCCCCGTACCCCGGCGAAAAAACCGGATCAGGGACTCCTGCGTACTCCCTGACCACTCTCCGCAGGCCACCGATGTGCGATAGAAAATTCTCAGGGTTCGTGAGGAGGACCTCGAGCGTCTTCTCGATATTTTCGTCTCCATCGGTTCGCTCTGTAAAGTGAAGCGCAATGCGAGCTCCCAGGGGGTTCTGCAAGAAAATCCTGCCACGCATGTGCGGGTCAACAAAACACTGGAACGACCAGCGGTGAGCCACTGAGTCCGATCGAGCGACTCCCCAGATCGGGACACGCCCGCCGTGTCGCACGAGCTCGAAAACGGTCTCCACCGCAGGTATCACCTGCCGCGAGTCGTCTGTAAGCAGCATGCCGCGCCCGATGGAATCTACACCGAACAGAGCTTGCATCCTCTCTACGAAGAAATTGACCTCCTCGGGATACAGCGTCTGCTCTGCCGACACATCGTACCGCACTGTCACACGAGGAAGCTCCGCCCACATGCGCGTTGGCGCTAAGACGTCAGAGACAGCTGCACTCTTGAGTAGCGTTCTCCAGATTCGTCGGACCTCTGGGTTCACCCAGGCAGGGCAATCAACCGAGATCTTGTACGGGATATCAGAGTCTGTACGACCCGTCATGTACAGCAGAGTTCCCTTTCCTCGTTCACGCTTAGTCCGGAGACCAAACCATACGCGTTGCTCGAGGCCTAAGTTCCGCGATTGCCACTGCGCCTCCTCGTCGATGGAGAAGGGCGTCGACGAGGAGGCCCCGGATCTCTGAGCGCGTCTTTCGCTACGCGCGAACATCTCCCAAGCCTCTCGAAGTTGTCCCGAGAACGAACTCCCTGACTCAGTTTCTCGTTCCACGCTTTCCGGATGCTCTCTCGTTGCTTCTGCACTACGTCGGTCGAGCTCCTGTGCGACGGAATCGAGGCTGCGCTTCACAGGGAGGTGTCCACTATCCCTCAGTATCGAGTAAAAATCGTGTATCGCTCCGTTGACGGAGCGCAACGTGACAGGCTTTCCTTGAGCATCGAGCAAAGGCAGATCGAGGTGAGCCGGGACGACGCGCAGTATCGCGCGCTCTATCTCTCCTGCCCTGTCATCTACGATAAAGTCGACCAGGTGCTGCGCTCCCCTGTACACAGCGAAAGCTCGACTCTGCGTGCGTCGCAACACGTGACCTAAGTGCGTGCGCAAGGACGGCACGATCCGACAACGAGAAGCCTCACCTTCCTCTGATCGCGGAATCTCGCCCCGTGGCACCTTATCCTCGCAGGGAATTTGCGCAGGCGACACCTCGCAGATAGCTGTGAGGAGCGTTTTTAAGGCATCGAGTCGACCCTCCTCCGACAAAGCGCTACCAACGATCTGCTTCATCGTCTCCGACGAGCGCTGATTTCCCTCGTTGCAGAGGTGAGAAAGATCTATCGAGCGAGCATATCCGGGTAACCTCCGATCGATGACATCCACGACCAGAGCACTCACCAGCACTTTTCCGTCGACCTGCTGCTGTCGTGAGTGAATAACCGTACGTTCACCAGTCACTGATTCATGGGCGATAACACCCTGGGGTATGCGTGGAGCCGGTGCCTCTCCAGGAACAGTCTTCGTTGCGTGCCAGTTGGTAGAAGAGATGTCGGTCACTGTTAAGTATTAAAAATCGTTTGCACATCTAGTGGCGCAACGCCTTGAGAAAGCGCGCAGCTCAGGAGGCGACAGTGGAGAGTACCACACGCTCCTTCTCAAACCAACGACACAGGAAAGCCCCCTCTCCTTTGGCAACCGACAAGAGGACTCTCGTAACACACTAAAACAACTGGATAAGGCCCCGTCCAATGCACGAAAGCCCCAAGGATGCGAGCTCGACCTCGACCAACCAGGAACAGAGCGACGTGCCGTGGGGAGCTTTTTCTCTGGTGCTCCAGAGCTGCGCAGGGTATTCCTCTACCCGTGAGTTGCGATTGTACGGAGGGGCCTATGGAGCGTTATGTAGTCATCAGCACCTTCAACGACCAGCGAACAACCAATACGGTCTGCGCAGGGCTCGAAAGTCGAGGAATACCTGTCATGATAGAACATGTGCATGTCCGTGGAGGCTCTCTACTCGGTGTCGCGTTCCGAGTCCTCGTTCCCCTCGAATCATCACAAGCAGCTCTGAAGATCCTTGCTGGTCTCGGTATCACCCAGTGGAGCGAAAACGTCGCCCTGGACTCCAACTCCGAGAGCGCATCCGCCGCCTGACAGCCCCAACCAATAAGAGGGACGGCGTCTCGCCGTCCGCTAAACTTCTAACCCACAACAACGGCACTCCTCTGGCATAAGGCGACTGGCACGGTGATTCGATTATGTTTGGGGTGGCTGGCACGGACGGCGAGACGCCGTCCCTCCTGGATGTGGGTGGCGGTGACCGCCCGTTCCGGCGTTCGCCCTACCAGAGAAGACGATCAAACACAACGAACGCAAACAACAGCAAGCTCGCAGCGCCATTTCTAGTGAAGAACACCTGATCGATACAAGCTATCCCTCGCCGTGCAACAAGTACGTGTTGATTGAGGAGCAACGCCGCGAAGACAGCGACACCGAACGCGTAAGCACCGTGCAGCTCGAACACAATCCCGAACTCGACCAAGAGTACGACTGTGGCCAGATGCAGCGTCGCTGCCAAGAGCCTTGCCCTGCGGAATCCTAAATACCGAGGCACACTGGAAAGCCCCTGCTCTCTATCAAAGTCCATATCCTGACAGCTGTACAAGATATCGAATCCCGCAACCCACGTGAGCACAGCCGCCATCAACCAGAGCGGCTCCCACGCCCAGGTAGCCGTCACCGCATACCAGACCCCGCCAGGTGCAAGTGACAATCCTAATCCCAATACGAAGTGACACATCGAGGTGAAGCGCTTCAAGAGCGAGTATCCGAGCAGCACCAGCAACACCGGAGGAACCATGATCACACAATGCGTGCCCAGTGCTGCGGCAGCGACAGTGAAGACCAGAGCGCTCGAGATCATCAGCCCCCACCCTTCGAACGACGAAAGCCTCCGGCTCGGCAGCTCCCGTCCCATCGTGCGAGGGTTTGCCGCATCAATCGAAGCATCGACCAGTCGATTGAACGACATCGCCGCAGTCCGTGCAGCTACAACGGCAACCACGAGCACCCCAACCTGCATCCACGAAATCGGATACGCGCGTGTCAGCACCACCATCATGATGAGCGCGAATGGAAGCGCAAAGACCGAATGAGAAAATTTTACGAAGCTGCCCCACAGTGCGAGACGTTCGAGCACTATCATACCTGAAGCACTCCTAGCTTTTCTCCCCTTGCGGCTCCTTCCAGCGGCCCACAAGCGAGTTCGGAATGCCCATAGTATCGAGCACCTTCATCACCAAGTGGTCGATCAGGTCGTCGATAGTTTTCGGCTGCGTGTAGAATGCAGGCATCGCTGGAAGCACCCGCACACCGTATCTGCTTAGGGTCAACATGTTCTCGAGATGAATCGGCGAAAGCGGCGTCTCGCGCGGGACCACGATAAGCTTGCGCCCCTCTTTCATCACCACATCGGCAGCGCGATGAACGAGGTGAGTTGGTACGCCATGCGCGAGCGCGCCAAGCGTAGCCATCGAACACGGGATAACCACCATGCCACTGGTAACCATCGAGCCGGATGCGATCCGCGCGCCGATATCCTTCGGATTGTAGAAGGTGACGTTGGAGGCTTGCGAACCACTCAAGCGCTCGTACGAGAGGCTCGACTGTCCGACCGATATCCCCTCTTCATCGCTCAGTACGCGAAGAGCAGACTCAGAGAATACGACATGCACTTCATTGACGAGGCTGGGAAGAACTTGCAACAGCCGGAGAGCGTAACGAATACCGCTCGCACCGGTTACTCCGACGATCCATCGTTGGTCACTGCTGCTTGACATAGGGGTAAAATAGCACGCATCAACGGCTAATTCCACCGAGCCTCTTCACCGCCACACGCAGGGAAAATGCCGTCCGCTGTGGCATATCATCGTCAATCTATTGAAACCACCACACTGTAAAGCGGTATGCACCCTCTCGAACCGCTCCTGAAAGACGCCATTTTGAGCCGCAAACGGGTCATTGCAACGTACGGCGGGCTGCGGCGCGAGATGTGTCCGCACATCATCGGCGCGAAGGGTGACAAGCCACACTGCCTCTTCTATCAGTATGGAGGCGAGAGCTCACATGGATTGGAACCTCCCGGCTCGCCCAACAACTGGCGCTGCCTTCCACTCGAAGGCTTGGACGGCGTGCAGGTGAGCGAGGGTGAGTGGTTTTCGGCAAGCAACTACACGACTGTGCAGAGCTGCATCGATACGATCGACACGATGACGGTCATGGATATCGGGGAGTCCGGGTGAACAAGGATGCACGGCAGGGCGTATTGGCACGGACGGCGAGACGCCGTCCCTCCTGCATGTGGTCGGTGTACACAGGAGGGACGGC
>JBILEW010000159.1:0-4783 GCA_044351885.1 Bdellovibrionota bacterium | reverse complement strand
ATTCGTCTCAATTCCTTGGTTCGAGACTTACGACAGAAAAATCCAGCGATAGCATTCGCCTTTGCTTGACTTTCTAAACAGCCGCTCCGCGTTAATTAAACAAAAAGCCGAGGCTACCGAACGATATTTGCTGAAACGGAGAACCATTGCCTCAAGAGATTCAGGCCATTAGAGTTACCGGTATAGTTACCCGTACCAATGACCTCTCTCGTGCCAACAACCTAAACCTATGGCTCGGTCTCAAGTTCGGCGTGTATACTAAAGAGGTGAACCGAAGAGCTTCCAATCACGTCGCAGCCATGAATTCTTCATTCGGACAGTTCATTAAGGTTCTCGGAAGTATCGGAATGTAGTCAATGAAGCGGTGCTCAATCATCGGATATGCTAGTGGAGCTGGCGGGAGGGTCGCCGGGGCCGAACGGGGTCCAGAAGCGCTTCGGGCCTTAGGGCTCGCCTCGCGTCTTGAGTCCCTTGGCTGGTCGGTAGTCGATGCGGGAGATGTCGGCGGTGAGAACGGAGATAGTATCTCTGCGAGCACTTCCCTCTCTGCAGACGATATGTTGGCAAATAACGTCAGCCAAGTGCTCTCCGGTTGTCGCGCTTTGAGCAAAAAGGTGGCATCGGTCGCCTCCGAATCACTCCCCGTGATCCTCGGGGGCGATCACTCTCTTTCAGTGGGAACAATGGCGGGGCTTTCGGGACTTTCCGAGCAGAGGAAGCTGCCCATCGGAGTTCTCTGGGTTGATACTCATCCCGATCTGCTCACACCTCGGGAAAGCGTCTCTCGAAATCTACACGGTATGACGGTTGCTTCGATCCTCGGGATGTTTCCGGGAGCGTTCGAGCAGCTGTCGAGAACCGCTTCGCGACCGCAGCCCTCGCAGATCGCTTACGTGGGCTTGCGTGATGTTGAGCCCGCCGAGAGGGAGCGCATTCGCAATCTGGGGATACCGGCTTTTACCATGAGTGATATCGATCGGCGTGGGCTCGGTGCAGTTCTCGAGGATGCCTTGCGGATCGTCACGACGGGTACCGCAGGATTTCTGCTCTCCTTTGATCTTGATGTGTGTGACCCTGAGTTAGTTCCTGGTACCGGCGTCAAGATGCGTGGCGGGCTCACGTTCCGTGAGGCACACCTCGTATTAGAGATGGCGTGGTCGAGCGGTCAGATGTGTGCACTCGAAATGGTTGAGCTTAATCCGTTGCTCGATGTGGATAATAGGACAGCAGAAGTGGCCGTTTCATTGATTGAATCAGGATTGGGGCGGGCGACACTGTAGAGGCCAAGGATGCGGCATACTTCTTAGGGGTCGAGCGGCCTTGTGATGGCAGCCTCATTATTCGCTTGTTCGTCGGTTACTACTGGCGACTAGCTTCATGCGCGTCGACAAGACTGTCACAATCGGTTTTAGCACTTGTGGAAACGCGGAATTCCACCACACCCCCCACGAGTTCGCATTCACCTGTTTCGCATACTCATGAGCCTCGTCGAGGATATCGGCGTAACCCTCCGAGTAGAGACGGAGACCCTCAGCACGGAATCGGCATATATCGACGGCTCCATGGCCATGCTGCTCTGTACCCACGTTCGGTCGTCCTATCACGACCTCTCGGAGTTCGTTGTTCTGTAGCAGAAATGTGAGCATAGGGCTTTCCTCGCTACGGAAGAACGAAACCTGTGCAGACCCGAGACCTGCATAGCGAATCTGTGACTTCATCGGCTCTGAGGGTGGGATGGTGGCGGTGACGTAGGCGCTCAACTTCACACACTCACTAAGCATGCGCAGCCCCATCTGATCCTCGAAGGGTGGGATGTTCTCGTACAAAGGATCAACCAGACGAAGTCCTACATCGCTTGAACTCTGTCCAGCAAGACGCTCGACGTGTCCCAACACATCCGTCCATTGGTTGCCAGTGGATCGAGCAAAACTCTGGAAGAGCTCTTCGATAGTCGATGCAGAGTCGCTTGCCTGCGCTAGTTTGTCGGGATCGATAACAGCGCGAAGCACTCCCCCGATGGAGTTGCTAAGCTTTACTCTGATAGAGCCGTCAGCCATGAGAGTACACACGAGTCGACTGAACCAGTGTGGGTTCGCACGGGACAGATCAGACTCGAGACGATCCGCCATGATTCGTCGCCCTCCATCGAGCAGGTTCACTATCTCCTCTGTCGAATCGGGGGGAGGATCGACGAAGCGGATCTCTCGCAGCCGGTTGAGAGTATCAGCGGCCTCCTCACCGAGCAGGCGGTTGAGGTCCGGGGCCTCCCCCCAGTATTCGAACTCAGTTCGATAGATCGAATCTATACTGGCTCGCTCTCTCTCTTCCGGAGGAGACTCCTCGAAGGGATAAGGGCGAATACCATCTTGTGAGCTGCACATGCGTGCACCACGATAACGCTCTGCAGCACTATCTGATGTAATGAGTTTGTAGGCCTTCTCTATATAATGAAGCTGAAACGCTGTGAGCTCTGGATAGTGATCGGAGCATTTGAAGACGATACTCGTGCTCTGTGATAAATCCTCGGGATAAGGAACTATCTGGATCACGGCACAGCGCGTTCCTATACTCAGAGAAACCCTAGCGCTTGAGTGCTCGAGATCCTTTGACTGATCTGCGATGTCGATGTGGCCGTGGGCGAGCTTGCTGTCTCTTTGATGCGCGAGGACCGAGAGCCCCGGAATTGCACGAGCGTCGAAGCGTCCTTGATCAAGTATGTCGATTACTTCCTGTGCTCCATCGAGATGAAGTCGTACCAACAAGTCGTTGGCCTTGCGCTCAAGCCTGTTACGAAGAAAGCCCACGTCGAGCTTGCTGTCGAGGCGAGCGGTAATTTTCCATTCACGTGGATCTCCAGGGAAGGTATCGCTCTCAATCGAGCAGCGCATGAACCCGAGATTAGGATTCATTCTCACTACCAAGCGGTCGAACCCTTGCTCAGTGGAGACAACTGCTACCAGCTGCTCGTCGACGACCCCTGGACGAAGGGCAAAAGCATCGATCGTTGGAGCGAACGGGAGGAATTTCGGTATTTTACCCTTGTCTGTCGGCACAGGCGTAGGCGCATATACGTCCCACCCAACGGGGAATCGTTGCCTGAAAAGTGCCACCACATCCTTGAGCAAAGCTTGGGGATCCTTACGACGATCGTATTCCTTGCCCAGCCGCAGCACCTCTCGGCTTATCGTTTCAGGGATGCTGCCGCTCGTAGAATAGTGCGCAACCGGTGTCCCGTCCTGCATAAAGGCCTTCACGAGCACCCACTCTACACGCTTCGAGCTATCCGCACGGACAAGGATGGAGAGGCTAAAATTACGGTCACGGATCGAAACGGACTCCACGACCTTCGGAGCTACGAGCCCGTGGCTCGCGATATCCTCAGCGAGAAATTCCTTCGTTAGAGCAGCAGACTCCGATTTGATTCGTGAAGGACCTTTGTCTGGTGACTGCTGCGCATCCATATCTGAACAATAGCCTGATATCTCATGCGAGGGGATGGATGTGATGGGTGAGAAGGGAGCAGGAGAGGATTCAGAGAACAAGAATTCTTCCGAGCTTCGAGCAGGCAACGAGGCAGACTCGCTCAAAGCCAGCTAACGGTTGTCCCTCACTACCAGAATGATAGAGGGTCAAGGAGTGGATTTTCCACCCAAAAGCTCGCAGGTGCAGCGAACCGGGACGAATCTTCTCCCTTCTTATTTTTCTTGGTCAATTTATAGCCACCTTCCCTAAAGTAGCAGCGGACCCCTACCGACTCCGCCTATTAGCGCCGACTTTATAGTTAATTACCTTATGCCTTCTCGCTACTTAGGTCTTGTTTCGTGGATTTGTTGCATCGCCGCAGCACACCTCGCCGCTCCTACCGCGACATGGGCTCAACCCTTTGCAGGTAAACAGCTCGTAAAGGTTGTCACAGACATCGATCAGACTCGGTACGTCAGCAGTGCAACGCCAACAAAGAACTTCATCATCCTAGAGACCAGTGTCAGGCTCGATCCATTTGCGTCGGGCTTCTCCCTTTTTTACACCACAGGTACCCCGAACAACTTCGCTCCCCTGGTCCCCACAAGTAGCGGCATCCTCAAGCACTACCGCTACATCATCAAACCGAACTTGGATACCGTTTACTTCAGCGGAGAAACACTCGCCAAAGGTGTAGAGCTCTACAAGATCGACGTGGGCGCAAGCACTCCCACCTTGGTAGCCGACTTCGAACCTGGTGGCTCGAGCAGCTATCCAAAGCCTCTGTTCTTTGCGGGCGATAACCTCATCTTTCTCAGGTACAATTAATCAAGCGGCTCTGAGCGCTACGAGCTGTGGGCAACGGACGGCTCAAGTGCCGGATCGAAGCGTATCTACGACGATACCGTAAGCCAGTTCACGCGATTCCAAGTAGCTCGTGATAATGCTGGCAGAGCTTTTCTCGCGATAAACACCGAAGTATTTCGCGTATCTGACGAGGATGGCTCGCTGACCCGACTCTCTTCGATCACTCCTCTATCCAACGGATTTTTCGATATCGAGCTCACCAGTACGGGAGATGCGCTCTGCATAATAACTACCGAACTATATGAGAGTGGAATGCGGCTGTGGAGATCTGATGGAACCGACGAGGGAACTCGTGTGGTAACCACCATACCTGAAAAGGGAGAGCTCTTGGCCGTCCTCGGGAACAGCCTCCTAGTGGAAGGTGATACCTCTGTGCGGGCGTACGATTGCTCATCTGGGGACTCAAGAGTACTACTCTCCGCGCAACCTTTGATCGCCTCCCCGTTTTATTCCG
>JBILEW010000158.1:0-4804 GCA_044351885.1 Bdellovibrionota bacterium | reverse complement strand
ATCCAGGGCTGGCTCGCCGAAGAACGCCCGATCGTGGCGCTTACCGGCCATACGGGGAATTGGGATCTCTTGGCTGCGTACGTGATCGCGCGCGGGGTCAAGGTAACGACGATCGGCCGGGAGGCGCGTAATCCCCTTGCGCAGGAGCTTCTCGAAAAGATCCGCGACTCCTACGGTGTGGAGACGATTTGGCGCTCCGATCGTTCGGGACTGAAGAGGATTGTGAGCTGTCTGAGAGAAAAGCGGGTCCTTGCTGCTCTGATCGACCAGGATACTCGTGTAGAGAGCGATTACGTGCCGTTCTTTGCCACCCCTGCCAAAACACCTTCGTCACTCGTTGCACTCGGCAAGAAGTTCAGCGCCCGCTTCGTTACGGCGTTCATATTTCAGACGAGCTCTCGCAACTTCGAACTGTACGTCGATGAGATCAGGAACGATTCTGACAGTCAATCGATCCTGACCGAGTACAGCTCACGCCTCGAAGCGCTGATACGCCGCTATCCGGAGCAGTGGGTGTGGTTTCACAAGCGCTGGAGGAGCCAGCCTGGCCAAGAAACGATGGGGACCCGGGACTACCTGGAGTGGCTTGAGGGCGCGTAGGCCCAACGAATCGGGAGAAGCCCCGCGGAATTATCCAAGACAACCACTGTTGGGGCTAGACACCTCGTCTATCTTCCTGGAACAATCACCCGGGAGAAGCGAGGGTTAACCGACGACATTGGATACCCGCTTCGTCAGCAGGGAGCAAACGAAACTATGCGCACGATGCTTGATCGAGTTCTTCTGGGAGTGACTCTCTGCATCTTCGTCCGAGCGGCTTCCGCTGACCCGGTGGCTTTGTACGGGCCGTTCGAGGGCTCAAGAACGAACAGGGCCGGTTTGGGACTGGCCTGCGTCGACAGGTTCTCCACCGCTTCGACCAGCTCTGATTTCCTGATGGGATTTCCCACGTATCCGCAGGACGCAGGGGATGGTTTTGTTCGCGTCGTGTCAGGCGCCGACGGAACCTCCACACTGTTTACGCAAGCGAGGAACCGCGAATACGGATTCTCCGGTAGCTCAATCGGGGATATCAATGGAGACGGCGCGGAGGAGATCATCGTCGGCAATCGCAGCGACGAATTTGCTTTTATCGAGTCAGACTCCCTCCCCTCCGTAACCATCTCAGGGACCTCGGCGAACATACCTCCCGGGTCGCGCTTCGGCCATTCGGTAGCCGGGCTCTTCAGCCCAATCGCCGGAAGTCTTCGGAACACCGTCGCTGTTGGGGCTCCGAGCTTCCAGGCTGGAGCTGCCGACGTGAGTGATGGTTCCGTCGCCTTCTTCGATTCAAACAACGGGGAGTTCCTGCACCGCTGCGACGGCACGGCGAACAGCGCCGAGAGGTACGGCACCGCTCTGGCGAGTATCGAAGACCTAAACGGCGACGGTGTGCGAGAGATCCTTGTATCTGCCCCGTTAAGCCAAGGAGACAACGGTCGCGTGGACATACTCTCCGCGAATTCCGGGGACGCGTGTACCGTTATCCGCTCGGTGTCAGGTACACGCGGAGAGCAGCTCGGTAGGTCAGTGGCAGCTGTTGGGGATCAGGACGGAGATGGCGCAGAGGATTTCATCGCAGGCGGACCGAACTATACCGACCTTGCCGATAGTCAAGGGTCTGCACTTCTCGTCTCGGGTGCTACTGGGGGCGTATTGTGCCTCATCCTGGGAACAGAACCGGACGAGCTCCTAGGTAGCTCCGTTGCTGGAATCGGCGACGCGAATTACGACGGCCGCCCGGACTTTGCAGTCGGCGCCCCTGGGAAGAACAAGTCTAGCGGGCAGATCGTCGGATATTCCTTCGACCGAACCAGCGGCACTTGCTCCATCATCTTTACGCTCGATGGCAGCTCTAGTGAAGAGCTCGGAAAGAGCCTTGCCGGCACGACCCGACAAACTCGGCTCTGCGACATGAACGATGACGGATATCCGGAGTTCCTCGTCGGTACAGGACTCGATGTCGAAGCCCAGGATGCCGGCTCTACGATCGTCTTTTCTATACCTACACCTACACCAACGGCGACCCCGACATCCACACCGACACCGACGCCGAGTGCGACGCCCACGCGGCGACCCCGACCTACTCGGACCCCGACGGTTGCACTACCGGATCGCTCCAGACTTACCTTCCGCATCTCTGAAAACGGACGCTTCGTGGCCGTCAACTCGTTGGACAGGGATCCGAAACGAAGATGCACCGTACGCCTCCAAGCTCGCTACTCACGCAGTGATCTCAGTGGCGTGAGCACGACCCGCGTCCTCGTAGGACGTAAGCGATCCGTGCAATTCACAAAATTCCAGGCTCGCAACCTACCAAAAACCAAATTGGATCCCGCTTCGGGGAAACCCTATATCCTACACATCATCGCGCGTAACACCTGCGGCGAGAAAACCTTCGCCTCGAACGTGGCGAGCCGCTACCTGACATGTGGAGTGAAGCCCGCAGTGTCAGTGGAGTCATTCACCGCTGCATTGACACGCCAGATTAGGTAAAGCGCGGGACACCAGCGAAGAAGAATGCATCTCTCCGTGTAAATCCCCCCCCAGGAGGGACGGCGTCCACGCCGTCCGTAAATCCAAATCCGAGAGAAGCTGGCGCCGCTCTTACCGCGTAATCGAAAAGGGTCCAATCGACGGCGCTTCTTGATCAGGATTGCACGTGGCACATCCGTCGCCACCGTCGGAGCCGCCGTCATGGCTATCTCCTCCCCCGCCGCCCCCATCGAAAGCTCCAGCTATCGCAGCAACCCCTACGACACCTACTGCTACCAGAGCGACCTCGCCAGCGCGAATCCAGAAGCCTGGCAAGGAAGGCTGGAACGATATTTTGGTATAAAACGCGGCAGGGTCTTTCGATGTCAGTACCCAAATACCAGCTGGGACGTTCGAGAACGTCGCGAGGCCATCTTCGATTTCACCCTTGAGAACCTCTCCCTTGTTGTTGACCAGTCTGAGGTCTCGAACCTCGAGAGAATTCAATTGAACCTCTACATCGGTCGCCTCCTCCATGGCCACATCTTTCAGCGCGCGAGTTCGCCCATTACAATCGACCACACGCAAGGAAGCTAAAGAAGCCAACGATTGTCCGGTTGCGTCTGTCGCCACGAGACCAGCCACTATGACCCCGCAGAACACGCTTCGAAGTGTCTTGACCGCCGGGCATCGAAAGAAGTTTATTGACTGAAGCACGATCATATTGGTAACCATAACGCTCAGGGCGGTAAACGCAAGACTAATTCCTTATGCCCAATTCCTCTCCGATAGCTTATTTCCGACGCCGCACCTGCCGTGCTTTGGCGCTTGCATCTGCCATTTGGATGGTAGGGGTAGTGCATGCTGCCGCGGAAACGGTGTCGGTTCAGGTACAAGTGGCCAAACTTCGAAGCTCGCCTCGGCAGTTTGCGCCCGGCACTGCGGATCTCGCCTTCGGAGATTCCTTGACGGTGACAGCCAAAAACAAAGACTGGTACCAAGTAACCCTTCCAGACGGTCGGACGGGTTTCGTCCATGAGAGCGCAGTCACCGGTAAGCGTATAGTGCTAACCTCCCGCCAAGTAACCTTGGCTGATGTGGCAGTGGACGAATCACAGGTGTACCTGGCCGGAAAAGGCTTCAACGGAACGGTGGAGCGTACATTTGCAGCTTCCGAGCGCGAGGCTAATTATGCTGCGCTCGGTCGTATGAAGAGCAGTCGCACCGTGTCCGACGAGAGCGCCGTGGCGTTCATCGAAAGTGGAAAGCTCGCAGGATCGCAGTCATGACAAACAGCCGCTTCTCGCAGATGCGCATTCACAAGACAGCGTGCTTACTGGCGCTCAGCTCTCTTCTCTCAGCGTGTTCTCTCTTTACTCCCCGCACCTCGACAGTATTCGAGCCTGCGGACGAGTTCGCGAGAACCCACGAGGATATCGCACCCGAAGAGGAATATGTAATCGGTCGCGCTGTTGCAGCCCGGATCCTGGGGCGTTACAAGACCTACGATGACCCCGCCCTCAACGATTACATCGCGCAGCTCGGACTCGTACTAGCAGCATCTTCCGAACGCCCAGACCCATTCGCAGGTTATTCCTTCGCTATCTTGGATAGCGACGAAGTGAACGCAATGGCAACGCCTAGCGGCTTCATCTTCGTCTCGACCGGACTTCTTCGACTAGTTCAGGACGAGGACGAATTGGCATCTGTCCTTGCTCACGAAATTACCCACGTAACGCGACGTCACGGGCTCCAGGCTATCAAACAGGAGAACTACGGCTCGTACGCGCAGGTAGGGGGTGTGGCCCTCTCGGCCGTCGATTGCTCAGCGCTCACACAGCAAATGGCGGCGGCATTCTCAAAGGCGGTCGGTGACGTCTTCGATACTCTCGTTTCCAGAGGCTACTCGCGCCAACAAGAGTACGAAGCCGATCAAGGCGCGACTGAGGTCTTGAGCAAGAGCGGATATCGGAGGTCGGCGATGAACGCAACGCTGCTCGCTCTTGCCGGCACACCCAACCGTTCCGGCGGGTGGTTCTCTACCCACCCAGCTCCTCAGGAGAGACTCACGCAACTGGGCACCACTGCAGCAGACACACCGTCAGCACAGGTTGGATTCTCGGCTCGGAGCACACGTTTCAAAGAGCACCTAGAGAAACTCCTCTCTCCCGTCCCTCGCAAGAAAACTAGCTAGGAAGCGATAGGAAACCTGCCGATCTACCACGTGAACGTGCTCGTGCACGTAAACGTGAACGTACCCGCACGAGGGTCCATGCTGGCTAAGGGGACA